>JAIYCA010000188.1 GCA_027488265.1 Planctomycetaceae bacterium | reverse complement strand
CGAAGTGCTGAGTTTCTCGGCATCGCGATTGCGAATGTCGTCACGATGCTGTCGATTGACTGTGTCGTCCTTGGCGGCGGCGTGACCGAAGCGCTCGGCGAGGCGTATGTCTCGAAGGTCCGGCGCAGTTTCGATCGCGCGGTATTCCCGTCGGTGCTGCGGAAGACCGACATCCTCGCCAGCACGCTTGGCGATGACGCGGGCATGCTCGGCGCCGCGATGCTGGTGGTGTGAGCGGTGGGTCGTATTTGAGCGCTCGAGCGCGGCTCTTGCCGCGCCCTCGCTTTGGCCGGCTCCCCTCGGAGTGAATCCGAGGGGGCCGAGGTTTGAGCGCTCGCGACGTGGTTTGAGCGCTCGCAACCTGCTTCGCAACTTGCTCGCTTTGGCGTGGATTGCGTCGAGTGAATCGCCGCGGGCTGAAGTACGTGGCTTGCTTTGGTTTGGCTCGCTTTGGCATGGATTGCGGCGGTCGTTGCCGAAGGCGGAGCGCAGCGAAGCCTGAGCGATCGACGTCGGCGTCGCAGGTCGTCTCGTGTGGCACTACCCCCCTGCGAAGCAGGAGGTAGTGGCTGGAGGTGGCAGCACGCAGGGCAGGCGAGTCAAGCGCGCCACAACCTCAGCCACAACCCCAGGCCAGACCTCAGCCACAACCTCAGTCACAACTTCAGGCACGACCTTAGCGTCGACCACGCGCCGCCATCACCAGAGGTGATGCCACACGTAACGTCAGGCTTCGCCTGACATCATCCTCTCGCGCTTCGCTGCACTCCGCGCTCGTCGATGACCTTCTGCACTCGCAACTTGCGGCGTGGCGGCTTCGCCGCGTCCGCCGCACTTCACCCAACCGACTTCGACCACTTCGACACAACCGAACGGAGTTCGTCTTCCGAAGCCGCCGACGCGTCCGCCGCATTCGGCCCGAAGTACTTCATTTCAAGCATCACGATCTCGTCGCGCAGCGTCCGCGCCGTCGCATCACCAAGCGACGCGCCGCGTTCGGCTTCCAGTCGACGAAGGGATGTCACCACGCCGAGCGGCGTCAACCGCCCTGGCGTCCACGGCGCAACGGTCTCTGCCGTCGTGACGCCACGTCGTCGTCGTACAACCGCGATCGCGCCGATCGCTCCGGCCACAGCAAGCCCTGCGAGTACGCCGCGTACCGGATTCCAGAACGGCGCGGCGACGGCCACAGTCGCGCCATCGACGGGCACGATGTCGAAATCGGAGTAGGTCTGCGACTCAAGTTTCGCGTCGACTCCAGCAACAAGTGTTGGAAGTCGGAACGAACCACCAATCGATCCGCCGTCGCGCACATACGTCACGCGATACGAACGTTCGATCGGGAGTCGATACATGCCGTTCGCATCAGGCTCGGGGTAGCCGTCCTTCGGCTGCGTCGGCGCGTTGCCCATCACCATCATGCCCATCGACTGCGACGCGTCGCCTTCCTGCATCACGACCGGCGGATCGGCCACGATGCCGTCATCCGCGATGCGATAGCCAGCGAGCGCGTCATCAAGGCCCGCAAGCGCTTCGCGAAGTTCTGGCACTACGCCCTTGCCGCGCATACGTACTTCGAGCGTCACCGCATCCGCGGGTGTCGCATTCGCAGCGCCTGAGCCACGCACGTTTCCGCCGCCATCCGCGACAGCGCGGACATCGACGAGTTGCGAGATCACAAGGTTCTCAATCGGCCGCACACCGCGCTCTTCACCTGGCGCGAGCAGCGGCGTATTGCTTGGGATTTCAAGCGTCACAGGGCCAGTTTGATCGGTGAACTGCATGTCCATCGCGACAGGCGGCACGCGATCGATCGCCGCATCATTGCGCGATAGAACGAGATACGCGAGCGGCTTCTCAAGCCATGCGTCCTCACCATTCTCCACAACGCCGCGCGGCGGCATGAATGCATCGAAGAAGCCGATCGCTTCGATGTCGAAGGTCTTTCCAAGCGAACGTTCAATCGCCTTCTGCAAATCGTCGCGGTAGTTCACCTGACGGAAATTCGCGCCCACACGTGCAAACACGCCATTCTGCAGATACTTCGAGAATCCGCCTGTTTCGCGATCGACCGAGTGCGTGAAGCGCAACGAAAGCAGCGCGCCAAACGGCTCGTCGACACCGACGCGATCGGATCCGTCGAGCGTGAGCCGCAACTTGATCTCATCTTTGACAAGATCGCGATAGAGCTCCGCCATCGCGCGCAGCGAAGCGCCCGCGGGATGATCGCCAATCACGCGGAGCGCGTGCCGGACAAGTCGCTGCTTGATTTCAGGTTCCGCGCGCGACACTGCGCCTTCGATGTCCGCAGCCAACGCGGCGACGTGTCGATCAAATGCCTCAGTTTCAAGCGACTGCATCGACTTGCGAATCAAATCAATCTGGTCGTCTTGCACGGTGCCTTCTTGCGGAAGATCGTCGGAGCGCAAGAAGTTCAACTCGGCCGTTCCCATCGCTGCACCGAACCAACGGCGATAAACGCCTGGGTCATCGCGTGTTTCGCCTGCATTGAGCGCGGCAACGTACCGCGCGGCCGCGCGATGAAATGACTCAAACGCAGCCTTGCGATACTCGTTCTGCTTCACCGGATCTTGCGCGGTTTGCAGTGATTGCTTGAACTGCAAGCGGTCGTAACTCAACGCTGCATCGAGAATGGCGAGATTCCACGCATCGGGACGCTGTGCGACCGCCGACTCCATCAATTCAAGCGCGAGTGCGTAGCCCTTTTCGACAAGCGCTGCAATCTCGCTGTCGGAACGCTTCGTTCCTGTTGCCTTCTGGGCGTCGCGACTGCGCCAATCGCCGTTGAGACTCGCACCCATAGACATCGCAAGTCCAGCAGCAGTTTGCACGGGCATTTCACGCGGCTCGCCGAACACGCGCACGATGTTTGCGCGGTCGTAGACTTCAGTGCGCGCGTGGCACGCCTTGAACGCTGTGACCATGCTCGGAAGCGTGCGCGCTTCGACACCGGCTTCGCGCAACGTGGCGACGAGCGCATCCAGTCGCTCGAGATTGCGTCGCTGTCGACCGCGCGTGAGCGGCGCCATCGGCATCGCGTCGCGGTAGAAGCTGAAGAACATCATCATTTCCTCGGGATACTCGCTCGCGGGTTGCAAGCGCAGTGTCCACTTTGCGAGGAAATCATCGGCAAACGCCGCTGCTTCCGTTGGCGCTGCGCGAAGTGCATCGTCGAGAAGCGAAAGCGCAAGATCGGTCTCATCGGAAACAGTGGCGAGTGCGATGCACGCGCGGCGCGCGCGTGTCGCAAGGCTCGGCTCAAGTGCGCGCAGCCACTTTTCACTCGGAATCGCACGCAAGAGAATCTGTGATTCGCGCGCGACAAATCGCTGCATGCCCTTTTCGGCGACCGCTTGTTCCATTTCCGTCAAGAGCGCCGTGGTGAGCATGCGCAACGGAATGCGCAGTGCGGCAGAGTCGACGTCATCGCGCGCGAGCAAGATGTCGACCGACTCTTTCAAGCCGAGGATCTCCTTCGCACGCTGTTCAACGGCGAGATTGCGATCACCAAGCGTGGAAGCGGTGAGCGCCATCGCTTCGAGTGCTGCAGGGCCGAGCGCGGCATTCGCGAAAACCGCGGTCAACCACGGAGCAACTTGCGGGCGAGGTACTACGTTGAGAAGTGCAATCGCACGCTTCAGTGCGTCGCGACGAATCTCAATCGTGGACTCATCGAGGAGTGACGCTTCCGCGAGCAGCGCGAACGCTTCGAGCGTGAGTTGCTCGCCTTCAGGCGAATCGCCGGCCTTGGCTGCAAGATCGAGTTTGTAACGCGCATGAACGATGAGAAGCGCGCCGTCCGCTGCCGCGCGCGCGGCGTCGAGTGACGGCAGGAATTCGTACGCCTCCGCGACCAATCCAGCAGCGGCGAGCAAGTCGATGGTGCGACGTCGCTTGGTTTCGTCGTCGCGTCCGAAGTTGCGAGTGCCCGCACGAATGAGATCCATGGCGGCGGACGTCGAGTACTTGGTCGCACTTTGTTGCAACATGCGACCAAGCGACGTGAGTTGCCAGGACTTGAATTCTGTCGGCGTTGCGTCGGCAATCGCAAGCACTTCTTCGGGGAGAAGCCCCGTGTCGCCGCGATTCATCGCTTGAAGCACCGCGCTGTAGATCGGTTCAGCTTCAACCGCCGAGCGCGCTGCGAGAAAATCGCTGAACGCTTTCCACTCGCCCGCCATGATGTGCAACTGAAGCCAGCGCGCGACTTCCATCGGTTGCGCAGTTTCAGGATTGGGATACGGAACTTGCCCGAAACCAAGCGTCGCGCGTGCGCCGAGAACGGCCGCGGGCGAGCGGGTGAAATCCATATCGCGCAACATCATCGCGACCATTTGGCCGCGCGACTCCTGTTGGGATTTCGCAGTCGAAAGTCCGAACAACGCATCGAGATCAGCGCCGAGATCGCTGAAGTATGCGCGCATCGCGAGTTGCTCAGGCTCTTCGAGCGCATCGAAGACAAGGCGCAACTCCGCGAGGGCTTCGGGCGTGAATGGCGGCGCGCCTGCTTGCACCGCGGCCACCGCGATGGGGCCTTGAAGCGGCATCGCGGCGGGCGTCTCTTGCGGATCACTTCCGCTCGCCGTGTCGAACTCGATTGGCTCGGCGGTTGCGGCTTGAATCACACGCAGTGGGACTGCACTCTGTCCACTCACAACACCTTGCGTGGGCGTCGCAGGCACGATGCGCACCGCTGGAACTTGCGCCTGTGCAAGCGACACACAGGCAACCAACGTCACGTTCGAAGTGACAAACGCGTACAGACCTGAAGCGGTGACGGTGCGATGCTGCATGAATCGTTCCTGTCGATGTGTCTTCCGAAGCGATGCGCGGAATGTGATGCGCTGACTTCAATGCACGTGTTGCGTGTTGCTTGCTGCGCGGATCTATCGCGAGACGCGCGCTCACCAACCGTCGCCGATGTCGCCGTCCATACCTGCACCCTTGGATGGCTTGTCTCCCTTGCCCGGGCGCTTGCCTTGGCCAGGCTTCTTGCCGAGTCCATTGCATTGACCATTCGGGCAATCCTTTGGCTTTGGCTTGAGGAAGAGGCCTTCCACAGAGCTCTGCTCGAGATCGAGCACGAGTTCGCCGTTCTTCTCATGATTTGCGATGGTTTCTGCGTCGGCGCCCGCTGCGCGCGCCTCTTCCGCGAGGTAGCGGAAGTTCTGTCGCGCGAGGCTCGAAACCTCGCGCCACTCGCTTGCAGGCTTTCCAGCCATGCGCATCAATCGCGCACCGTAGTAGTACGCAGTCGCCAGTTCTTCGCGAGTTTCGAGTGCGAGTGCGGAATCGCGTGGCGACGCTGCGGTTGGCGCGTCTTCCGAAAGCGTCTCAAGCAGCGCTTCGAGATCACCTGCACCTGCGGCGATATCACCGGTGCGTACGAGTGCGCGCGCGCGCGCGAGGCGAATCTCTTTCGGTGCAAGCCCGGAATCGTCTGCGACGAGTTCTTGCGCTTCGCCCAGGATCGCCGCGGTCGACTTCCATGCTTCGGCGGCCTTCGCGTAGGCCGCGTCTTCGGCGTCATTTGCGAGTTTCACCCTCGCGACGAGTTCTGCATCGTCCTTGCCAAACGCTTCGGCGCGCGCACGCACGGCGGCGAGATGCGCTTCGTAGGCGAGGTCTTGCATGGTCATTGCATCTTGTTGCGCGCGATCGGCCTTCGCCACAAGTTCAGCTGCGAGTGAGGCGCGATACGCCGACTGCCCAGGGCCAAAGTGGTAGGCGAGTACGCCGACGGGCACCAGCGCCCAAAGTGTCCAGCCGAAGCGCGTGAGCATGGTTTGCGTGGTGGTACGAGTTGGAGAACGATCGGAGTTGGTGGTTGGATTCATGAAGGTTGACCTCCGAGTGAAGTGCGAGAAAGTGAGGGATTCGCTGCGATCTGCGTTTTCGCGCGTGATGTTGCGCGAAGCAGTCGTTGCGATTTTGCTGGTTGGCCGACAAGCAGCAGCGCTGGGCCGATGCAGGAGACGAGGAACGCGCCGATACCGAGTGTGACGAGTCCGAGTTCGCGGAGAGAAACACCATCGCCAAGACGTGGTGCGACGGACGCGAGACGTTCGACCACTTCGGTTGGGAGTTGTCGCGTGTTGCCGTCGTGATAGACGCCGCCGAGTTTCGCGGCGAGGCCTTTGAGCATCCACGCATCTTGCTTCGATGAGTGGCCCGAGAGAATCGTCGGACGCACAGGATCACCCACGCAGATCACGATGCTGTCCGCAATCGACGCAGGCATGTTGCGCGGCACGACGGGTTTCGAGAGATCGCCATCCCCAATCACCACGAGCGTGGTCGATCCGCGAGGCCATGGCTTCGCCATCGCGAACGCTGCGTCGATACCCGCTTGCATGTCGGTGTCACCCGCTTTGAATGCGGTGTACAGCGGAAGGCCGTCCATAAGGCCCACGACGAGATTCTTGTCGGTCGTATCTTGTAGAACAGGCAGCGCTTTGGTGTAGAACGCAATGAGCGAAATGCGCGTGTCCTTCATGTCGATGCGATCGAGAATCCCGCGTAAGACTTCGCCCGCCCACACGCCGCGCATCTTTTTCTCGGCGTTTGGTCCCGCGTCAGAGATGTTCATGCTCGGACTGACGTCGAGCACAACCAAGACTTGACGTGACGCGCGTGGATTCGGCGTGTCGTCCGACTCGACCGGATCATGTAGCGCAAGAAGCGTTGCGCCAAATGCCGCAGATGCAAGGCCAAGCACACGCGCGAACGGCGCGAGATGTGTCCACGCGGCAGGGCGACCATCCGGACCAAAGGCAAGCCGCGCAACACGCGCGATGCGCTTTGCATGGAGCCATTCAGCGAGTGCCGCGATCGCCGCGACAACGAGCGCTGCTCCGATTGCGAAGAGCAATATCGATTCGAGCGGTGTTCCGCCCGTTGAAATGGACGCGATCGAACTCACCATGGAGTCCACCTCGCACCAAGAAGTCCAAGCGCGTGGACCGCGCAGAGCGCGAGTGCGACGAGCGCAAACGGTGCAAATCGATCGAGCGGCACGGTGCCCGGCGTCGTGAAAGTCGCGGGCTTCATGCGATCGATGTGCGTGAAGATCGCATTCAAACTCGACTGATCGGTTGCCGCGAAACTCTGGCCGCCCGTGAGTTCTACAAGTTCGAGCACATCGCTTGGCACTTCCGATTCATCAATGTGAATGTGATAGACCGTGATTCCTTGCGCCTTCAATTCCTCGCCGATCTCCTGCGATACACCGTCGCCGAGGTCGAAACTCATGCCGTCGGAAACGAGGATGATCATGCGATCGCCGCTCTTCGCTTCG
>JAIYCA010000056.1 GCA_027488265.1 Planctomycetaceae bacterium | reverse complement strand
CTGGCGAATGCACGCACGGCGTGCGGACAACTCCACCAGCGATGCGCGCGCGCGCAGACTCGATGTCCGCAAGCGTCGTATCTTCAACGGTGGAAGCAGCAGTCATATGTCAGGCTTTCACAGGTGCGGCTGGCGCAGCTCCGCTCGCCTTTTCCGCTTCTTGTGATTTCAGAAGTCGCTCAACGTAATGGATATCGAAAGTCGCGTTTGCGAAGTCCGGATTGTCCATCAACTTGCGGTGCAGCGGAATCGTGGTCTTGACTGGGCCAATCTTGAACTCGTCCAGCGCAACCTTCATGCGCGCAATCGCGATTTCGCGCGTTGGACCGTGCACGATCAACTTCCCGATCATCGAGTCGTAATTCGGCGGAATGCGGTAGCCCGTGCGCGCATGGCTATCAAGACGCACACCAAGTCCACCCGGTGCAGCGAACGTCTCGATGAGACCCGCCTGCGGCATGAAGCCGCGGTCTGGATCTTCGGCGTTGATGCGGCATTCGATGGCGTGACCGCTCACCTTGATGTCCGATTGCTTCACAGAAAGCGGCTTGCCGGACGCGACCATGATCTGCTCGCGCACGATGTCGATACCCGTGATCATTTCGGTCACAGGGTGCTCAACCTGCACGCGCGTGTTGACCTCGAGCATGTAGAAGTTCTGCTTCGCGTCCATCAAGAACTCGACGGTCGCGGCGCCGGAATACTTGGCGCTTGCGATGAGTGCTGCAGCACTTTCGCAAACCTGCTTCCGCTTCTCAGGATCGACGCCAGGGCTTGGTGCTTCTTCGATCAGCTTTTGGTGACGACGCTGGCTCGAGCAGTCACGCTCGAAGAGATGCACCGCGTTGCCATGCTTGTCGCCGATGGTTTGCACTTCGAAGTGGCGCGCGTTCTCGAGGAATTTCTCGATGTAGACGCTGCCGTTTCCGAAGGCCGCCGCCGCTTCTTGGCGCGCGCTTTCGATACCCGCGCGCAATTGCGCTTCGTCGCGTGCAACGCGCATGCCACGACCGCCACCACCCGCCGCGGCTTTCACGATGACCGGGAAGCCGATCTCGTGCGCGACCTTCACAGCCTCTTCGATGTCTTCAATCGCATCTTCCGTGCCTGGGAAGACGGGCGTTCCAACTTTGCGCGCCATCTTCTTGCAACTGACTTTGTCACCGAGCAACGCCATCGCTTCAGGAGATGGTCCGATGAACTCGAAGCCGGAATCTCGACAGACCTCGGCAAAATGCGCGTTCTCAGAGAGAAAGCCGTAGCCGGGGTGAATGGCATCCGCATGTGAAATCTCCGCCGCCGCGATGATGCGCTCGATGCGAAGGTAACTCTGTGGACTTGGTCCTGGCCCGATGCAAACCGCTTGGTCTGCGTGCTCGAGCCAAGGTCCAGCCTTGTCGGCCGTGGAATAGACGCAGACGGTCTCGATGCCGAGGCTCTTCGCGGCGCGGATGACGCGCAGGGCGATTTCGCCGCGGTTCGCAATGAGAATGCGCTTGAACATGCGTTTCCTATGGATCGCCGCCGCGCAGGCGGCGGGCAGTTTCGAAAAGGGTCGAATCGAGAGCGGCTCGCGTGAGGTCCACGTGAGATCCACGTGGAGCGCGCCGCCCGCCCTCATGACAATCGGCGTGAGATCAGTTCGGACGAATGCGATAGAGCGGTTGGCCGAACTCGACCGGCTGACCACTCTTGACAAGGACTTCTTCAACGGTGCCAGAGGTTTCGGCCTTGATCTCGTTGAAGATCTTCATCGCTTCGATGAGGCACACCGTCGTGTCCGGGCCCACCTTGGAGCCGACCGAGACGAACGGAGCCTTGTCGGGGCCTGGGGTGGCGTAGAAGGTTCCGACCATCGGGCTGTCGATGGAAGGGAGCTTCTCAGCGGCCGGAGCCGCGGCGGTTGGAGCGCTTGCGGCGGGCGCAGCAGCAGCGGCCGATGGAGCCGCGTGCATCGCGGGAGCCATCATTGCCGGTGCCATCATCTGCGGCGCCATCACCTGTGGGGCGACGTGGAGGCCGGGGCGCTTGACCGTGACTGTCTCCTGCTCATCGCGGAGATCGAGTTCGGTCAGGTCGTTTTCGACCATCAGGCGGACGAGTTCCTTGAGCTTTCGAATATCGATCATGGGGGTAGACGCGGAGACTCCGCGTGGGGCGGGAAGATACCAAACCTCGCGGTTTTTGTGTCGACCCTCGTCGATCGTGCGCGAACGCGCGGAGTTCCACCCAGAATGAGCGGATGGAGTGACGCGAGCCGCGATGGCCGAGAAATGATGGATCAGCGCATGCCGCGCGGCGGCCCGAGCACTTCTGACACGATGATCGCTTCGCGGATCCGCTGGGGATTGCGAAGGCTTTGGGCGATCGCGGCCGGCGTGAGGGCGTCCTGGCGGGCAGTCCCGCTCCCAGTGGATTGCGTTCCAGTTGAAACCGGCTTGCCCACGGTTTTGCCAAGGCCCGCCACGTGCGACGACGACACAGACGACTCGATCGATCGGATCCGCGCGATACTTGCCGCGACTTTGGCGCGACTCGCCATCGCGTCCGCTTCCTCAGGCGCCTCGGGGCGCGCGACCACGCGGGGAGAAGTCACCTTCGGAGGGGTCACGGCCACTGGTGCGGGGCGCGCGGCTGGCGGAGCGGAGACGGATTTCCCGGTCGCCCCAGTTGCAGATCGTTGCACCTTCGCAGCGGTTGTTGTTGTTGTTGCCGTCGCCGAACGCTTGCCTGTCACGATCGACGTCGGCCGTTTCACCACAACCGTTGATGCGTCCGCGACCTTGGGCAGCTTCGCCTTTTTCGGCGCATTCGCTACACGGACGGGTTGCGTTGGATCGATCAAATCACCCGTCGTTGGTTGAGCTCCGTTGGGCGGCTTTTGCTGCGCATTCTGCTGGGCACGCTTCGCCAATCCAGCGATCACCGCTTGGAGGACGAAGATGACGATGACCCAGATCAGGCCGTTCAGCATGGGTCCATCGTACCTTTCTCACCGATCGCGGGCGCGAGCCACTCGGCAGATTCGATCATCGGATGACGATAGGCGATGCTCAAGTTCGCAGCGGTCAACACTTCACGGGCTGGGCCATCGAAAAGAACGCGCCCCTCTCGCAGGACCAGTGCGCGCGTTGCGATCAATCGCGCGAGCCCCGGATCGTGAAGTGACAGGACGACCGCGCCCGACCGTGCGATGTCACGAAGTGCCACAACTACGCGTGCCACTTCACCAGGGTCGACTCCGCTGAAGGGTTCGTCGAGAAGCAACAACGGTCGCTTCGCACCATCGATTTGCGCGAGGGCGCGCGCGACCGCGACGCGTTGTCGTTCGCCGCCGGAAAGCGTGTCGACCGCGCGATTCGCCCGCGCGGCAAGTCCAACGATCGCGAGCGCATGATCGACCGCGCCTTCGTCGATCCCCCGCGCGAAACGTCCGAGTTGAACCACTTCGCGCGCCGTGAAATCTGCGGCAACATCCGGCCGTTGCGGCACGAATGCACGCACGCGCGCCGCTGCCTCGCGCGTCCACGACTTGCCTTCAAGACGGACGGCGCCCTCCGAAGGACGCTCACCCCCCACGCCTGCCAGGATCCGCAGAAGCGTGCTCTTTCCGCTGCCATTCGCGCCGACGATCGCAACGATCTCGCCCACATCGATGGTGAGCGATGTGGGTGCGAGTGCCTCGAATGCGCCGTAGCGCTTCGCGACGCCGCAAGCTTCGATGATCGGCGCTTCGCGTGCGCTCCCGCTCATCGAACAACTCCTCGGTCATGACCGCCCTGCTGAAATCCACGGCGAAGGAGCCACAAAAACGCAGGGCCACCCGCAAGTGCCGTAAGCACTCCAACCGGAAGCCGCCCGCTCCCGAGGTCGATCATTTGTCGCACCGCATCGGCAGCAACGAGAAGCACCGCACCCGCGAGCGCCGCGCCTGGCACCAACGCCGCGTGATGCGGCCCAAGCAATCGACGCGCGAGGTGCGGGCCGACAAGTCCGATGAAACTGATTGGCCCTGCGTACGCGACTGCGATGCCCGCGAGCACGCCGCCGGTCCAGAAGAGTGTGCCGCGCAGTCGGCGAAGATCGACGCCGGACGAGTGAGCCTCATCGTCTGACAGCATCGAGACATCAAGTGCAGGCGCGGACCGCGCAAGCACAAAGAAGCCCACAAGTGTCACGCAGACAAGCGTGATGAGCTGCGCGGTGTTTGGAATCTCAGGGAGCCGTCCTGCCATCCACGACAAAAGGTCGCCGCGCAAACCGTGCGGCACCAAGTGTTCGAGAAGCGCTGTGCCAGCGCTGAAGATGGACCCAAGGATGACACCGGCGAGCACCAGCGTCGTCGGATTGTGGCTGTCACCCATCCGCCCAAATCGCGAGACAATCGCAAGTGCGACCGATCCACCCACGACCGCACCAATCGTTTCGGTGGCCCACGGGAGTGCCCCGCTCTCGCCACTCGTACCGCCACTCGTGTCGCCACTCGTGCGAAGCATGTATCCGACGACAAGCACACACGCGACACCGAAACCCGCACCACTCGAGATTCCCAAGACAAAAGGCGACGCAAGCGGATTGCGCAAGAGCGTTTGAAGTGCGAGGCCGGAGAGTCCGAGCGTCGCACCGACCACCGCAGCGGACGTCACCGACATCGAGCGAAGCCACAGAATCTCGCCCGACGGAATGCTGAAGGCGAGACGAAGCCCATCATCGCTCGACGCAGGACCAATCAGCGTGCGGAGCAACGCCGCGACGATGAGAATCAGCGCAAGCGTGAGGAATCCGCGCGTTCTCATCGCTTCGACTCCGCGATCGCACGTTCGTAACTCGCGCGAAGTCGCCCGCGATCGGCGAGTGCCATGAGACTTGGCGCGAGTAGTTGCGGCGCTTCCACGACGGCGCTCACGGGCGAGGCGCCAGTCCACGGCAGTTGCGAGATCGCGGCGCGCATGCGTTCCGCGCCTCGAGCACTCTCGGCGATCGCGAGCACGGCGTCGATGTTCAGCGCCACGATCGCTTCTGGGGCGATCTCAATCCAACCTTCGCGATCAAGCGCATTCTCAAAACCTTCCGCGGTGAGCAACTCGTGGAGATAGTTGTCGTGACCAACCGCAAGAAACGGATCGGCGGAAACAAGACAGAGAACCTTCGGTCGCGCGCGTGTCGCCGTGTTCCGCTGCGCGTCCGTTGGATCTGTTGCAGGAGCAGATTGCGCGGTTGCTGCTTCAAACTCCGCGAAGAGTTTCTCGGCATCCGCCAATCGCCCTGCGAGGCCATCGCCGCCACTCTTCGCTTCCGTCGCAAATGTCCGCGCGATCTGATCGACGAGCGCACGCGTCTCCGCAAACGAGTCAAGGCGTTGTTCCACAACACGAATTCCGTTCTTCTCACAGAACGTACGCAGCGCAGGATCGACGCCCGCGAGCGGCGGCTGCACGAAGAGCACATCCGGTTTCGCGAGCGCGAGCCGCTCTGCATCGAAGTCGCGCAAGTCGCCGATGACAGGGACAGCCTTGGGAACGCGCGCGCAGTACGGACTGCGCCCGACAACATGGGCAATCAAGCCGAGCTGCCAGAGCGTATCACTGATCGCTGGCGAAGTCGTCGCAACCCACGGTCGAGGAGTCTCGACGACGGGCGCGATCGTTGGCTCAGTTTGCTTTGCCAGCGGCGAGCCTTGCCCGAAGAGCAGCCAAAGCAACCCAACCACCACCGCGAACCCAATCATTTGCTGGAGATACCCCACGCGTGCTTTACGACGACGGGTGCTCGCGCCTGCCGCCGCAGGCTCGAGATCGTCGAGCACATCTTCGAGAACGTCACGCGAGTTCGTGCGCGAGTTCGTGCGGGCGTTCAGCTTCGATGACGCATGCGAGTTCGGGGCTGATGCTTCTGGAGAAATCTCCGGCGCAGGCTCGTCCGATGCCGCGCGCAACTTCAAGTGGGGTGTTTCGCGTGGATCAGGCATCGGAGCCATGGGAAGGTGCAGAAGATCGAGTGATTGAGCCAAATGCGCAGGTTGTCAGCGGAGAATCGCGATCAAAAGCGCGACGAAACCAATCACGGCGGCGGCAATCGTGAGTCGCTCGCTTCGCGCCGCTCCAGCGCGACGCGCCTCCATCTCACGCACAAGCGATTCGATGCGTTCGCTGGCGAGCGACATCCGCACGAGCGCTTCTTCCAGTGACTTCATTTGTGCTTCGAACGCGGCCACAGAGCGGCCTTGCCGATCAAGTTCCGCACGCGAAAGAGCGAGAATCTCCGTCTGCGCGCGTGATTCATTCTCAACGCGTTGCATGCGATCGTCGACCGACGCCAGACGATCGGCGGCATCCGTCATCGTGCGACCAAGCGAGTGGACGAACGTCTCGAGCTGCGCGCGCATTTCGGGCATCGCTTCAACCCGTGCGGAGAGTCGCGCAAGTTCGCTCTCGACAAGCGCGATCGCCTTCGCGTGATCCTCACGCGCGACCGCAACGAGTTCACGCGCATCCGCCGCGGCGCGATGCGCGTCGTCCGCGCTGCGTACAGCGACACTTGCCGCGTCGACATCCGACTGCGGCGCGGCGCCAATGAGATTGCGAAGAAACTGCCCGAGGCCCATGCCGTCAATGTAGCACGGCACGCTGCGTCGATTCGCGATTCTTCCTGAGAGTCAACTTGCGGCTTCACTCGCCCCGCAGGTTCGAGCTCGGCTCGCGACTCAAGCCACCAACTGCGTCTGCACGAGCCGCTGGTAGAGCTCGCATCGGGTGAGGAGTTCCGCGTGTGTGCCCACGTCGCGAATGGCGCCATCCTCCATCACCACAATCGAATCGGCGGTTCGAACCGTGGAGAGTCGGTGCGCGATCGCAATCACCGTGCGGCCGCGTCGGAAATCGTCGATGGCCGCTGCGATCTGCGCCTCGCTTTCGGCATCGATTTGACTTGTCGCTTCATCGAGGACGAGCACCGAGGGATCACGCACAAGCGCGCGTGCGATCGCGAGCCGCTGACGCTGACCGCCCGACAAGCCCGTACCGCCTTCGCCCAGTTGATGCTCAAGGCCGGCGGGAAGCGCCGAGACAAACTGCCACGCGTGCGCGAGCCGCATGGCTCGTTCGATTTCCGCGTCGGTTGCTCCATCAAAGCCGAGGACGATGTTCTCGCGAATCGATCCGCGAATGAGGAGCGGATCCTGCGCGACCACACCCACTTGCGCGCGCAGCGACGAGAGGCTCGCGCCTTGAATATCGATCTTGTCGATACGAATCGAACCCTCGGTTGGGTCGAACAGGCGCACGAGCATGCTCGCGAGCGTCGTCTTACCGCATCCATTCGGACCAACGATCGCGACAAACTCGCCGTGACGAATCGTGAGCGACACGTCGCGCACGGCGTCGCGTTCTGCGCCTTCGTAGCGGTAGCGCACGTGATCGAATGTGATCGCCGAGCCCGCGGATACGCCGTGGCGCGGAAGCGCTGGAAGATCGCGTTCGCGCATGCCTTCGGCCGGAATCGCGAGCAATTCCGCGACGCGCTGCGCGGGCGCACTCGCCGCTTGAATGTCGTTGAAAAGGCTCGTGAGCGGTCGCAACGCATCGGCTGCGAAACCGATCGATGCGAGCGCGAGTAAGAAGCGATCGAATTGCATCCGACCTTGGATGATTTCGTGCGCTGCGAGAAGCGCGAGCGCTGCGACCGCGATGATCGCGAGTGCCTCAATCAACGGGCTCGAAATCGCGCGCGCCAAGCGCACGGCGCGATCCTGCATCACGAGGTCTTTGTTCGCGCGGCCAAATCGTCGACGCGCCGCGCGTTCTGCAGTCGCTGTCTTCACACCACGCAAGCCTTGCAGCGCTTCGTTCGAATTACGCAGCATGTCTTCGTAGGCCTTCATCGTGCGGCCGCTGCCGCGCGAAATGCGCTTTCCGAATTTCCGCAGCACCGTGCCAAGAATCGGTGCCACGATGATGGCCACGATCGTCAGACGCCAATCGAACCAGATGGCCGCACCAAACGCAGCGATGCCTTTCGTGAGTTGCGCGAGGACTTTGCTCGTGATCGCAGAGAATCCGCGTTCGAGTTCGGCGGTGTCGCGAACGATGCGCGTGACGATGTCGGCCGGCCCGCGTCGCACGACGATGCCGAGCGGAAGCCGAAGTGCATGACGAAAGGCTTCGAGTCGGAGCTCGGCGACGGTCAACATCGAGAGCGTCGTCGAGCAGTACTGATGTGCGAAGTTCGCGAGGCCACCAAAGACGGTGAGAATGCAGAGCGCGGACAAGATCAGCGCGACACCCGCGAAGCGATCGGTTGGCAACGCATCGATGAGCGACGGACGAATGATGTTCGAGAGCCACGCGGTCTTCTCAACGGCGTTGCGCACAATCGTTTGCAGGTTGTCTTCGCCCGAACCCGCGAGAATGAGTTTGAGCAACGGCCCGATCGACACGAGACCCGCCGCGAGGCCGCCGGCAGAGATGATGGAAAAGCAGATCGTCCCCACCGCGAGTTTCTTGCGGCGGAGGAGCCGAGTGGCGAATTTCCAAAACGGCGCGCTCTTCATCGGTGCCCATTCTCGCGTGAAACCGCTCCTCGGAGCAAGTCGAGCGTTTCCCAGTAGCGGGGCCAACTTTTTTCGACGCAGCGTGGGTTCGCGATCGAGATGCCGGGTCGTACGAGGCCCAACACCGCAAACGCCATCGCAATGCGGTGGTCGTTGACCGTGTCGATGACGGTCGAAGCGAGCGCGCCCACGATCGGAGGCAACGGGTGCACGCGTACCCAATCGTCGCCGGTCTCGACCACGCCGCCGAGGGCGCGCAGACCCTTCGCTACTGCTTCGATCCGATCGGATTCTTTGACGCGCAACGTCCCAAGACCCGTGATTCGGCTCGGCCCGTCGCACGCGGCGGCAAGCACCATCGCCATCACGGCTGCGTCGGGCGCGCGCGCGTAGTCGCTGTCAAGTCCGCGGAGTTTGCCTTGCACTCGACCGCGCACGCGAACTCCGTTCGGCGTCTCTTCGATCCGTGCTCCGCGCAGGGCGAGATCATCGAAGAAGAGCGCATCCGGTTGAAGACTGCGACGTGGTAGACCTTCAAGCACCACCTCGCCGCCGGAGATGGCCGCGAGTGCCGCGGGATAGACCGCGCTCGACGCATCGGGTTCGATATCGACGGTGCCGCCGCGGATCGTTTGCGGTCGAATGCGAATACTCGCAAGCCCCGTGTCGGGGGAACTTGCTTCGACCGGTCGATAGGCGACCTCTGCATCAACACCCGCTGCTTGCAACGCGCCAAGCGACAACTGGATGTATGTCGCGCTCGTCGGCTCCTCCGTGAACTCGATCTCGAGTCCTTCGGGAAGTGTCGGCGCGACCAACATCAGAGCGCTGACGAACTGACTTGATGCAGTCCGCCCCACACGAAGTTTGCCGCCACGAAGCCCATCGTTCAGCCCTTCACCGCGGCCATCTCGCGTCGATCGACCGAAGACCCGCACGGGCAATCGCCCTTCTGCTTCGAGGTATTCGACGCGCGCGCCGAGTGCGCGAAGCATGTCGACGCCCTCCGCGATCGGCCGCTCGCGCATCCGCGCGCTGCCGTCGACATCACACCAACCGTCGTGCTGCGCCGCGGCGAGCGCCAACATGAATCGCGTGGGCGTGCCGCCATCGCCGAGGTTGACGCGCGTTTCTTTGTGCGCGGACACTTCACCCACTCCACGCGGCGGCGGCGTGAGGACGACCACGTCGCCGCTCGCATCGCCGTTCGCATCACCGTTCGCACGACTTTCGCGTTGATGCGCGACACCGAGTTCAGCGAGCGCCGCGAGTAAGCGATCACAGTCGTCGCAGGCGAGAAGACCGACGAGCCGCGTGGGCGCGTCGGCAAGTGCCGCGAGGACCAAGTGCCGATTGGAAAGACTCTTCGAGCCGGGCACGCGCATCCGCGCATCCACGGCGCGCGTGAGCGGCGCGATCAGCAACGGATCGGGACGCACGGTTGGAAGCGCATCGCCCGCGGGCTTCAACCGGGCTCCCGACGGAACACGGCGACCACGTCTTCGACCGGAATCACAAAGAGCCGATTGTCGCCTTCAAAATCGACCGGAATCGCGTGCTTCGGGTTGAAGAGCACGCGGTCGTACTGCTTGATTGGATAGTTTTCGTCGCGCTCGACTTCGGCGCTCACCGTCACCACGCGACCGGTGATCGTCGGGATCTCGATCTTGTCAGGGAGGTGCAAGCCAACCTTCGTGATCTTCTTGTCTTCGTCTTTGCGAATAAGAACGCGCTTGCCGATCGGTTCAACGATCTCAAGCGCCTGCTTCTTTTGAGCGCGGTCTCCAGCGTCGGGCATGGCGCGATCATACCGACGCGCCCCCCGCCGCACGATACCGTTGCTGCTCGTCCGCGAGCATTCTTCGCGTCGCGCGCCACGAACCATTCCGCTACCTTTCCGCCGATGCTTCCGCAACTGACTTCGCTGATCCGCGACGTGCCCGATTTCCCGAAACCGGGCATTGTCTTCAAAGACGTCACCCCGCTCCTCGCAGATCCCGCTGGGCTCGCGCTCGCGATCGAGTTGATGGCCAATCCGTTTCGGAATGAAGCGATCGACGTCGTCGTCGGCCCCGAGAGTCGCGGATTCATCTTCGGAACCGCCGTTGCGACCGCACTCAGCGCGGGTTTCGTTCCGGTCCGCAAGCCAGGCAAACTTCCGTACCGCACGAAGTCGATCGAGTACGCGCTCGAGTACGGCACCGATCAACTGCACATTCACGTCGATGCGGTGAAGCCAGGGATGCGCGTCTTGTTGGTCGACGATTTGCTCGCGACGGGTGGCACGCTCGTCGCGAGTACGAAACTCATCGGTCCGAGCGGCCTCGGTGCGACGATCGTCGGCGCGAGCGTGTTGATTGAACTCGAGTTCTTGAAAGGTCGCGCCAACTTGCCCGATCTGCGGATCGAATCCCTGCTTCGTTACTGAGTCGATTCAGCCGAGGGCGTGGGCTCTGTTGAGGGCTCTGTCGAGGGCTCTGTTGAGGGCACTGTCGAGGGCACCGCGTCCGTTTCTCCAGCATTTGGGGCCGCTGCGTCCGTTTGAGGCGCGACGACGTCGCGCGCACTCGGGATGACCTGTGGTGGCGGAACAATCCCTGAACTTCCGCGCGTGAGCACCACGATCAGCGTCGCCAGTCCACCGACGAGCAGCAACGCGAAGACCCCGATTGCGACGAACTTTCCGCCGTTCTTCGAACGATTCTCGGGCGCATAGTCGGGGCGAGTCGCAGGTGGAGTTCCACGGGGAGTGCTGGGCGCAGTCATGCGGAGAGCGTAGCAACGTGCGCGTCGCGGCTCAGTCCGAATCGAACCGGAACGTGGCGCAAGCGCGGCAGTGCGGGGCGTGAAGACGTGCGTGTGAAGAGCGCGTGGAAAGGCGCACGCGAAAGAACGCGCAGGCGACCCCCATTCGAACGAGGACATGGGCTGATCGTTACTTGAGCGTGAGGGGGCGAGGTGAGTATGATCGCGGCCTATGACCACGCTGAGTCCTTCCGCT
>JAIYCA010000191.1 GCA_027488265.1 Planctomycetaceae bacterium | reverse complement strand
CTCGTCGCTCGCACGAGCGATGCGGGTGCACTTCGTGAAGCGTTGGGGACGCTCGTCCACGAGGTTTCCGCCGCGCGCGAGGTCGTGCAAGGCGAACTCCGTCGTATGCGCGATGACCTCGGCTGGCTTGTTGAGAAGGGCGAGCACATCGGCGGCGAACTCGTGGAGCGCGCTGACCGCGCCGCGGTGCACGCCGACGAACTCCGCGCATCGACCGACGCAGGAGCTCAAATCGCGAGTGAGCTCGCGGTTTGGAAGGATCTCCTCGCAGGCACCGATCGCGAGCGTGTCCGTCCGATCGCCGACGCGATTGCATCGAGCGTGCGCGACGAACTCGCGGTCGACATGCGCGGATTCTCAAACGCGCTTCGACAACTCGCTTCGCGCGCCGACGGCGCATTCGCCGCGATTCGCGTCGATCCGAATCTCCTCAACCAAGGTCAGGCAGCAGCGGCGCAACCGGCGCGAGAACTTGCCCGCAGCTTTGCTGGTGAAATCGCACGACTCGGTGGTACGGCAAACGCCGCCGCCCCTGAGATCGAAACGATGCCCGCAGCGGCGGGAATCACCGTGAACCGTCCGATCGAACTCGACGCACGCGACACCGTGATGCCGCCCGAAAGTGTCGAAGTGTGAACGCCTCCGTCATCCCCGTGCTTCCGGTCCATCCCGCATGCACGTGAAACTCGCATCACACCACAAAAACCTCAGGCAATCGCCCCGCCCTACCAACGGGGCGATTGCATTTTTCTGCCTGAAATCGACAGTTTCTTCCATTTCGGACGACTGCGCCAAAGTCACCCTTCCTGAGGGTCGACGTAGAGGGCATGACCCCGTACACACTCCACACGTCCAACCGCGAGACCAACCTGTCCCAGTTCGTCTCGATCGAACGTTGTGGACGGGGCATCCTCGCACGCGTTGTGTGCCCGACCGTTGGCCAGCGTGAAGCTCCGATCATCGCCGCGGAGATCGCCGACGCGCTCGAGAACGCAAACATGCCGAAGGGCAGTTCGTTCGTGCTCGATATGTCTGGCGTGACGCTCCTCACAAGCATGGGACTTGGGATGTGCGTTGACCTCCGCAAGCGCGCCGATGCAGCGAAGTTCAAGCCGTATCTCTCGGGAACGAGCCGCTCGCTGCTCGACCTCTTCCGCATGATGAAGATCGATCGCCTCTACACCGTGGTGCACGGGCGCGACGAACTCGGGTCGATCCTCGGCTGAGCGCCGACTCGGGCAACTCGCACAGCTCTCAAAGGACTTCTGACGCAACCGCAGCGCAGATCGGCGCTGCGGTTGTCTTTTTGCGGCGATTCATGCCGTTCCGCAGCGCCCCCGCCGCGCTACTATGCACATCCCTATGGGTCTTGAAGCAGCACTTCCCACCGACAGTGTCGTCACCACGCAACTGAACCGCGTCATCAACTGGGCGCGCCGCTCGAGCGTGTGGCCGCTTCCGTTCGCGACCGCGTGCTGCGGGATCGAACTGATGGCGACCGCCTGCTCGCGCTTCGACCTCGCGCGCTTCGGTGCGGAGGTCATGCGCTTCTCGCCGCGCCAAGCCGATCTCTTGATCGTCGCTGGCCGCGTGAGCGTGAAGACGCTTCCAGTCCTCCAGCGCATCTACATGCAGATGGCGGAGCCGAAGTGGGTGATCTCGATGGGCGCGTGCGCCTCGACCGGCGGCGTGTTCGACACCTACGCCGTTGTGCAGGGGGTCGACCAGTACATCCCAGTCGACGTCTACGTGCCGGGTTGCCCACCGCGACCCGAGATGCTGATCGAAGGCATCATGGCGATCCAGCGCATCATCGATGAAGACAACATCCCGCGCGACCCAACCGGAAAGCGCCTGCCGCTGAACATCGCGCTCACGCCGAACTACGAAGTTCGTCCGCAGCCAGTGCCGCTCGGTATTCAACTGCCTGGCCCCGCCACGAATCGAACCGCAAGTGGCCTCGTCGTACCATCTCGCGTATGACCACGCTCCACGATCTTCTCGCAGCCTGCGCAGCCCTCTGCGTGGGCTGCGTTGCTTTTGGGCAGGAAACGAAGCCGATTGAAGTCGCACCACCTGAGACGGTGGCGGCGCCGGACCCGTTTGCGAAGATCGCCTCGGGCGAAACCGTCTTGAAGAAACCGGACGGCACGGTTGACGCGACCTATCGCTACCGACTCGTGGAACCGCGCATGGAGCCGCGCGCAGAAGCGATTGCCGATCCCAACTCCGATGCACGCGCAAGGGTTCCGCTCATCGTCTTCCTGCACGGTTCGGGTGAGCGCGGGAGCGACAACCGCGCGCAACTCAAGCATTTCGCGGGCGCGTGCGCGTCGGACGAGTTTCAGACGAGGGCTCCATGCTATGTGCTTGCGATGCAGTGCCCCGCAAACGAGACATGGATGGCATTCGCGCGCGAACTGAACTACGGAAAAGAGGGAAAGTTCGCGACGCATCACGAGGAGCCCACGCGTGCGATGCGCGCCCTCATGCAGGCGATCGACGAGATCATCGCGACGAAGGCGGTCGATCCAACGCGCGTCTATCTGACGGGTCTCTCGATGGGCGGATTCGGCGCGTTTGATCTTGCCGTGCGAAGGCCTGAGCTCTTTGCGGCGGTCGTACCGATCTGCGGCGGCGGCGACCCCGCCACGGCAGCGAGCATTGCGCGCATCCCCTTCTTCATCGTGCACGGAACCGACGACACCGTGGTGCCTGTTGAGAATTCGCGTCGCATGCGCGAGGCGATCGCCGCTGCAGCCGCGGAGCGCGCGTCGGCCGAGCGCGAGAAGGCGCGCGGCAGCGCCGATGCGCCGCGCCCGATGCCCAAGCGCGCGCCGAATCCGATGTACCGCGAGTACGACAAGGTCGGCCACGACTCTTGGACGCCGGCGTATCGCTTCGGCGACGACGGCGTCCTCGACTGGATGTTCGCGCAGCGGCGGATATCGCCTACTTCAACACCGTGAGGCCTCATGAAGCATGGGTGGTCTCACCGCAAGGTGGTCTCACCGCAAGGTTGCCACCCATTCGCGAACGCGTGCGATGCCCTTCTGAATCATCGCATCCGAACACGCAAACGAGAAGCGGATGTGGTTCCGTGCGCAGACGCCGAAATCTTCGCCTGGTACGACTGCGACATGCGCTTCGTCGAGGAGCGCGTCGGCGAACGACTGCGCGCTTGTGATGCGCGTGCCCGCGGGTGAAGTCTTTCCAAAGTGTGCGGAAACATCGGGGAACGCGTAGAACGCGGCGTTTGGCGCGACGGTAATGAAGCCGGGCACTTGATCGAGTTCACGCTTGATGAGCGCCGCGCGCGCGGCAAACTTCACGCGCATCGCTTCGACGCCAACAGCGCTGTTTGTGAGCGCTTCGACAATCGCTGGATAAAAGAAACTCGGAATCGAGTTCGTCATCTGTCCCTGCAACTTGATGAGCTCTTTCGCCATCGCCTTCGGCGCGGCCATGTAGCCGATACGCCAACCGGTCATGGCGTAACTCTTGCTCATGCCGTTGATCGTGATCGTTCGCGCAGCAAGCGCGGGATGCGAGCCAGGTGAGAAATGTGCGAGTCCCGGTGCGACTTCGGGGTAAATCAACTTCTCGTAGATCTCGTCGGAAAGCACCGCAATCTTCTCGTGTCGCGCGAGCACTTCGCAGAGTGCGCGGATTTCATCGGCTGGATAGGCCGTGCCACACGGATTCGACGGCGAGTTCCACACGATGCCAACGGTGCGCGGCGTGATTGCTGCTGCGAGCGCTTCTGGCGTCACGCGAAATCCGTTCGCAACTGTGCCAGCGACCTCGACGCACTTCGCGCCTGCAAGCTCAAT
>JAIYCA010000427.1 GCA_027488265.1 Planctomycetaceae bacterium | reverse complement strand
GCGTGCGATGCGCTTTGCCGCATGCTCGCAGTCTTCTTGCCACATACGGCCGATGAAGCGTTCCGCGCGCTTTCCGGTGACAGTGCGTGTGTGCATACCGAGCGCTATCACACGCTGGTCTTCACGGCGGATCCACGTTGGAGCGAAGTGCTCGCGCTTCGCGAGTTGGTCAAGGGCGAACTCGAGAAGGCCAAGGCGCGCGGCGTTGAGAATCCACTCGACGCGGGCGTGATGCTGCCGACTTCGCATCACCATCTCGAAGACTTCGTCGCCGATCTTCCAGACCTCTTCGGGGTCTCGCGCGTCGTCATGGCGAAGGATCAATCGTCGATTGAAGTGGTGGATTTGCGTGGCGAGCCGCGCTGCGAACGCAGCTGGAAGCGCGACGGCACCGTGCGGCAGCGCTCGGACGGCGGCACGCTTTCCGATCGTGACGCAGAGGCGCTCGGAATCGCATAAACGCGAAAGTCGCCGAGTTTTTCCGAACGCACGACGCAGCTTTCGTCGTGCGTTCGGTCTTTTTGCAGGTGCTGACGCTTCCGAAGAGGACGCTCGTCAAGTAGAGTTCAGGGCGATGGTTCCGAACATCGATTCCCTCGTCGTTTCTTTGCTTGCGGAAGCAGGCCCGAACCTTGGTCGCGCGGCGGGTCGTCTGCATCCGCTGATCGTCCACTTCCCGATCGCGCTCGGGCTCGTTGCCGTCGCCGTCGAATGGTGGCGCAGCCTGAGTCGACGCCAAGGCTTGTCTCCGTTGACGCTGCCTCTGCTCACGATGGCGGCGATTTCCGCGGTGTTCGCGACGGCCTCGGGTTGGATCAACGCGAGTTTCGAGTACGGCAGCGACGACTCATCGACCTTGGCGCTCCACCGTTGGATCGGCACGGGTACGTCGGTCGTCCTCGTCGCGTTGACGTGGTGGTGTTGGATTTTGACGGCCGAACTCGCGAAGGGCGGCGCAGCTGCGATCGCGAGCCTCGGGAGTTTCCGTTGGGCTGCGCTCGTTGGTGGTATCGCGGTGAGCGTGACAGGACACCTCGGCGGCGATCTTGTGCACGGCGAGGGTTACCTCACGAAGGTTTTGTTCCCCGCGTCGAGCGATGAGCCATCCGACAGCGACGACAGCGATGACTCGACCGCGTCCGACCAAAGCACCGTCCAGACTGTCGCGTTGACGGCGGACGAGCAGTTCTTCTTGAGCGATGTTCGTCCGATCTTCGAAGCGAACTGCTTTGAATGCCACGGCGCGCGCAAGCAAAAGGGCGGCCTTCGCATGGATACGAAGGCGTGGCTCTTCAACGGCGAAGAAGTGGATTGGACGGTTCTTCCTGGAAAGGCCGCGGAAAGCCTCATGGTGCACCGCGTCGAACTCGACCGCGCAGACCCGGATGCGATGCCACCGGATGGCGACGGGCTGAAACCAGAGGAGATCGCGAAGATTCGCAAGTGGATCGACGCTGGTGCGCCGTTCCCTGAGACCCCTGTGCAGCCGATCGGTGCGCCGGGCATCTCAAGCGCGGCCACGAATGCAGCGTTGGCAGCAGCGGGGACGGTCGCCATTGCTGGCGGTTCGACCGTTGAGATTTCGGCGGCCGTTCGCGCGAAGGCCGACGCTGCCGCAAAGACGCTGATCGCTCGAGGCGTACTCGTGCAACCGCTCGCCGCAGAGAGCGCGCTGCTCGATGTCAACGCAAGCCGCGCAGATCCAGTGATCGGTGATGCAGATGCGGCGCTTCTCGCAGACCTCGCGCCGGTTGTTGCGAATCTCAACTTGTCGAAGTCGGCGCTGACGGACGCGGGCCTCGCGACGATTGGCACGATGCCACACCTTGAGCGCTTGCGGCTCGACGGAACGGCGGTGGGTGATGCGGGCCTCGCAGCCCTCGGCACGCTCGCGCGCCTTGAGTCGATCAATCTCGTCGGTGCGAAGGTGACCTCGAAGAGCACTGGGTGGTTCGGCGGTCAGCCAATGCTTCGTCGGGTCTATGTCTGGCAAACCGAGCTCGACACGCCTGAAGCAACGAAGGCGATCGCCGATGGTCGCGCGTCGGGCCCGAAGTTGGAAGTGATCGGCAAGGATCTGCCGCTCGCGCAGCCAACGACTCCGCCGCTGCCGGAAGAGCCTGCGAAGAATTCGAACGACGCGGCGGCCGCGCCCGCTGGGCAGTGATTGGCGCGCCTGCGGACGGGCGAGCGCGTGTAAGGCTGGGTTGCCGTGATTGGAGCAACCCACCGACGCCGGAGCGAATTTTCAGAAAATTCTTCGGCTGAATTTCGCGTCGGTATTTCTGCCAGAAAGTCTGGAACGGTGCGTGCACTTCGGTACGCTTCCGCCCATGCTTCCGTCCACGCCGACCGACTCCAACTTCCGTGACTCACGCCGCGCCTTCATTCGCACGACTGCAGGTATCGCAGCGCTCGCGCCGTTTTCGAACGCATTCGCTTCCGCGATTCTCGCGGGCGAAGTGACGACCGGCTCTGGCGACTTCCAGTACCGCGTCGAGCATGATTGGCTGATGCCGCCGGAAGGTCTCGCATGGGGCGACACGCACGGCGTCGCGCAGGACACCGCGGGCAACATCTACATCTCGCACACCGTTGGCGGTGGCGCGACAAAGGATGACGCTGTCTACGTCTTCACGAAGGATGGCAAGTTCGTCCGCTCGATGATGCCACAACTGAAGGGCGGCGGTCACGGGCTCGACATTCGCACGGAAGGCGGCGCGGAATTCCTTTATCACTGCGACGTGAATCGCCGACGCGTGCTCAAGACGAAGCTTGATGGCACGGTTGTGTGGGAGAAGGGCGCGCCTGTTGAGGCGGAGTTCGCGGGCACCAAGATCTACG
>JAIYCA010000219.1 GCA_027488265.1 Planctomycetaceae bacterium | reverse complement strand
TCGCCGCGAATGAATCGCGGCGGGCTGTTCTGCGCCAAACGTCGCCGCCGCAGCGGCGACCGCAATCAAACGTTGCTCACGAACGGCAACTTCGCAACGACCGCTGGTGTCGTGCCCTTGCCTGCGAGATCGAGTTCGAGTGCCGTGCCCTCAGTGGCGAGCGACGACTTCACGTACGCCATCGCGATCGCGCGATCGAGCGACGGCGAAATGCAGCCGCTGGTGACCTCACCGACGACTTGACCGCCCGAGAGGATTTGCATGCCTTGGCGCGGCGAACGGCGACCCTCAATCGCGAGTCCAACAAGTCGCTTCGCTGGGCCATCCGCCTTGAACTTCCGAAGCGCTTCCTGCCCAATGAACGTGCCCGTGCGCTCGTCATCGGGGCCGCCGGTCATGCCCTTGTCGAACTTGATCGCGAACTCGAGGCCCGCCGACACAGGATCGATTTCCTCGGTGATTTCGTGGCCGTAAAGCGGCATTCCCGCTTCCATGCGCAGGGTGTCGCGCGCGCCGAGGCCCACGGGCTTCACGACGCTCGAATCGCCGCCCATGTCCTTCAAAACCATGCCGAGCGCGAGTTTCGCCATGCTCGACGGGAGGATCACTTCGACACCGTCTTCGCCGGTGTAACCCGTGCGCGACACGAGCAATTTGATGACGACGAGATTCTTCACCATGAAGCGATAGCGCTTCATCGTTGGAATCGTGCTCGACATGCGGGCGATGATGTCCATCGCCTTCGGCCCCTGAATCGCGACCATCGCGGTCGATTCGGTTTCGTCCTCAAGCTTGAAGGCAAATTGCCCCTTCCGCTCGGCGAAATGCTTGAGCAACTTGTGACGATTCGCCGCGTTGCAAACCATCAAGTACTCGTCTTCATCGACGCAGTAGACGAGAACGTCGTCGCGCACACCGCCTTGGTCATTGCACACCAGCGAGTAGCGCACCATGCCCGCTTGCATGCCGCAGATCTGCCGCGTGCACACGTGGTCGAGGAACTTGCGCGCGTGACGACCGCTGAAACGAAGGCGGCCCATGTGCGAAACATCGAAGAAACCAGCGCTCGCGCGGCACCACTTGTGCTCGTCGATGATCGATCCGTAGGAGATCGGCATGTCGTAGCCCGCGTACTCCACCATCTTGGCCTTGTGGTCGAGGTGAAGGGCGTGGAACGGCGTGCGCTTGAGCTCAGTGGCGGTCGTCATGGCGCGGAGAGTACCCGTCCCGATCCACCCTCGCTACCGCACGTCGAGGCAAACCGACACGCGAAAATGGAGGATTCGCTATTCTGCGCCGAATGCCGGAGTGCGGCCGCACATCCACCGACGAAACCCACTTCGGGGCACAAGCCCCGCGCATGATTTCGCGTGCGTCGTTTGCGTTGGCACCATCTGCGACCCGTCACTCACTCCGACTGCTGGCCTCACTCGCGATCTCGATCGCGTTGGCTGGCGGCGTCGCCCAATCGGCGCGCGCGCAGATTGCGATCGATGACGAAACGCTCGCCGATCGGCCGATCGCGAAAGTTGTCTTCAAGGGGCTCGACCGCGTCACCGAGCGCGAGATCCTCAACAACATTCGCGTCGCTGCGGGGCAGCCGTTCGAAGCGCAAGCCGTTCGCAACGACGTCTCAACGCTCTATCGCCTCGGGCAGTTCGATACCGTCGATGCGGTTGCGAAGGTGCTTCCCGATGGCTCGGTCGAACTCACGTACGTGCTCACCGAGCAGCCGATCGTGCGCGACTTGCAGGTCGTCGGCAACAAACTGATCTCCGATCAAGATCTTCGCAAGGCCATTCCGCTCTACGCGGGCGGACCGCGCGACGACTTCCTGCTCGAGCAATCCGTTACGCGGATCAAAGAGCTCTACCGACAGCGCGGTCACTACCTCGCCGAAGTAACGGTCGATGAAAATCTCCTGAAAGACTCGGGAATTCTCATTCTTCGCATCGTCGAAGGCCCGCGCGTCAAGGTGAAGGAAATCCTCTTCGTCGGCAACCAAGCCTTCAACGCCGATGAACTCTCCGCGGAGATCAAGTCGCGCACGGCTTTCCCGCTCTTTGGCAAAGGCGAACTCGACGAAGATCGACTCATCGACGACGTTGCGAAGCTTGACAAGTTCTACAAAGACCGTGGATTCGTCGATGTGCGCGTCGACCGCCGCATTGAGATTTCGTCGGATTCGAAGGAAGCAAAGATCGTCTTTGTCGTAAGCGAAGGACGACGCTATCGCCTTCGGAACGTGGTGATTGAAGGTCTCGGCGCGGAAGGCCCGAAGCCGCTCGGCGTGCTCACCAACGACCAAATCGAGGCGCTGCTCTTCATCCACGAAGGTGACATTTACTCGCGCTACAAGATCGACAAGAGTCTTGCGAGCGTGCGCGATGCGTATTTCTTACTCGGCCACGTCGATGCGGTCATGAACGATCGCACGGTGCGCGTCGGCGAAGAACCGCTCGTTGATCTCTTGGTGAGTATTCGCGAAGGCCCGCGCACGATCACTGGTCTTGTCAATGTGCAAGGCAACTTCCTGACGAAGGACAAGATCATTCGTCGGCTTGTGCGTATTCAGCCAGGCCGCGTGCTCGATGGCCGCGAAATCGACAACTCGGAGCGGCGCGTCCGCAGTTCGCAACTCTTCAACGATGTGCGCATCACCGTGCAGCGCGCGCGTCCGGAAGAGCAAGATGCGCTTGACACGCCCGAAGCGACTGGAACGACCGAAGCTGGCGCAAACCCGAACTCGGGCACCAATGCGGGCGCGCAAGCGCAAGCCGATGCCTCCAACGCCGCCACCGGTGAGGCCCGCGCCGCAGATGCGAAGGCCGTCGCGACCGACGCGATCGTTCGCAGCGAAGTGCGCGACGTCTTGACCGAAGTCAAAGAGCGCAACACGGGTAGCGTGAACTTCGGCGTCGGCCTCGGCACCGACTCCGGCGTCTTCGGTCAATTCAGCGTTTCGCAGCGCAACTTCGACATCGCCGATACGCCGGAAACCTTCGATGAACTCCTTGCCGGCCGCGCATTCCGCGGTGCAGGCCAGCAGTTCACAATGTCGATCGCACCCGGCAACGAGGTGTCGAGCTTCAACCTCGACTTCCTCGAACCGCACCTCTTCGAAACCGACTACGCCCTGCGCGTGTCGCCTTTCTACCGCTATCGCATCTACGAGGATTACGACGAGAACCGAGCCTCGACGCCGCTTTCGATTTCGCGCAAGCTCGGCGACTATTGGAGTGTTGGCGTCACCGGTGCGTACACGTGGGTTGAACTCACAGGGTTTGACCCTGACACGCCCGTCGAAGTCGCTGACGACGCGGGCCCCGCGAACTACGTTTCCGCGGGCATGTTCGTGAAGCGCACCGACGTCGATCGGCAGTTCCGCCCGAGCCGCGGCGGCGCGTTCGAGTTCGCCGCGACGCAGTTCGTGAGTTTCGAAGACATCGATCCGTTCACGGTTTTCCGCGGCGGCTACACGCACTTCTTTACGGTGAGCGAAGACTTCCTCGGTCGTCGCTCGACGTTGCGGCTTTCCACCGACCTCGGCTACATCTTCGGCGACGACGCACCGGTGTACGAGCGTTTCTACCTCGGCGGTCGTACGTTCCGTGGCTTTGAGTTCCGCACGATCAGCCCGAAAGCAACGGCAAACATCGATCCAGACACGGATCCGATCGATCCCGTCGGCGGCCTTTGGATGTTCTTCGCGGGCGCTCAGTACGAACAGCCAATCTTCCAGAATTCGTTCGCTGGCGTGGCATTCGTCGACTCGGGTACGGTCACCGACGACGTCGGACTTGATCAGTACCGCGTGTCGGTGGGTCTTGGCGTCCGGTTGTACATCCCGCAGTTCGGCCCCGCGCCGCTCGCGTTTGACTTCGCGGTTCCGCTCTTGAAGCAAGAGTCGGACGAGACGCAAGTCTTCTCGTTCTCGGCTGAGATTCCGTTCTGAGTTGCGATGGAATCCGCGCGGATGCTCCGTCGTCCGTACAATTCGCGCCCAGTCGCTGGCGTTCCGGCGGCTTCTTCATTTCGTCCCGCAGACTGACGCAAACGAACGAACGAACGAACGAACGAACTCATCAATCGCTTCATGCGCGGCTTCACTCCCGCGATGCAACTCTGACGTCACCTATGCCAACGTTCACACTTTCTTTCGATCGACGCTCGACCATCGCCGCACTCACCACGGGCGTTGCCATCACCGCCCTCGGGTTCTTCGTCGGCAGCGCGAGTGCGACGCGCGCAGTGATGCTGCCGCCGCCGCCAACTGCGATCGGCGTCGTCGACCTTGCCAAGCTCTTCGACGGTCTCGATGAAGCAGCTGAGTGGGACGTGCGCATCAAGGATCTCGAAGCGAAGGCGATGGACGAAGGCCGCGCGAAGAAGTCCGCGCTCGAAGCGAGCGTCAAGGAAGTCGAAGCGATGGCCGCCGGAGCTGACAAGGAAGCGCGTATGGATGCGCTTCGCCTCGCGCGCCTGCAGGCCGAGCAATGGAGCCAACTGAAGGAACTTGAAGTTGATCGCGAGCGCAGTTTGAAGTGGCAGGCGATCTACCGCTCTGTGCGCGAAGGCGCGAAGAAGCTCGCCGAAACCGAAGGCTACGGGCTCATCGTCGTCGACGACTCGCGCATCGAAATCACAACGCAGCGCGGGCAAAACGCGCCACCACTCGAGACGCAAGTGAAGGGTCAGATCGCTTCGCTTCGCGTGCTTTATGCGGGCAAAATGGTTGACGTAACGGAGAAGCTTGTCGTTCAACTCGACAATGAGCGAAGCACCACGGCGAAGACGGGTGGAGCGACAGGTAGCGCAAAACCCGCCGCTTCCGTTCCAAACGCGACCCCGACTCCTTCTTCCGGCGCGACACCGCGCTGATCGCGCGTCGACCGTGCGCAAATCGCGCTGACGCCATCGCAGTGCCTGCGCCTACGACTCACATTCCTCCTTGACATACAAGCTTTCCAATATGCGCCTTCAGAACTTCCTTCGTGTCGAAACCGTCGCTTGTGCCGCCTTTGCACTCGTACTCGGCGCCGCTGTCCTTCGTCCGCTCGCGCCCGCCGCTGAGCCGTCGCGCCTCGCGACGATTGACCTCGAGAAGACTTACAACTCGATCCAGCGCTACTCCGACGTGCAGACCCGCATCAAGAAGCTCGCGGAAGACCTCGAAAAGCAGGTCGAAGCTGCTGAAGCGGCTGTGAAGGACCTGGAAGCGGAACTTGATAGTTTCCAGCCGGGCTCCGACGCACAGGCCGCCGCTGTCCAGAAGCTGCAAGCCGCGGTCGGTGAACTGCGCGCACAACAACAATTCGCGAATGCGAAGATCGAACTCGAGCGCGCGCGTGCGCTGCGCGACACCTACGTCGCGATCAAAGACGCCGCACGACGCTTCGCCGAGCGCGAGGGCTACGACTACATCTTGCTTGACGACTCGCTCCCCGAGATGGACCCCGCGAACGCGGCGAAGACCATGCAGCAGATTTCTGCGCGTCGTTTCATCTTTGCCAATCACAAGTCGGATGTCACCGATGCGCTGATTGCCTTTATGAACGAAGACTGGAAGGCGGCTTCGGGTGGCTGATTCATCCGCGCTCTCAGCGGAAAGTTGCACAGTCGGCGCACTCGCAGACCTCGTCAGCGCTTCGATCGAAGTGCCCGCCACGGCGAAGGACGCGGATCTCGCGGCGATTCGCGCGTTGGTTGTCACAGGCCTCGACACCGTCGATCGCGCACGCGCGGGCGATCTCACGTTTGTTGGGAACGGCAAGTTTGCGAAGCTCGTCCCGACGACGAAGGCGCTCGCCGTTGTGGTTTCCGCCGATGTGGAGTTGCCCGCCGAAGGTGCGCCCTGCCCAGTCCTGCGCGTCAAGAGCGCAGATCACGCGATGATGGCGATTCTCGATCGCTTCGCGCCGACCGAGAGTCTTCCGTCGGTCGGAATCGATCCAACCGCGCGCGTGCACCCCGAGGCGAAGATTGACCCCAGTGCACGCATTGGTGCAGGCGTCGTCGTCGCGCGCGGCGCAAGCATCGGCGCGGACACCACGCTCTTTCCCGGCGTTTCGATCTACGAACACGCGACGATCGGTGCACACTGCGTGCTGCATGCGAACGTCGTGATTCGCGAGCGCTGCGTTGTCGGCAGTCGCGTCATTCTCGCATCGGGTGTCGCGATCGGCACCGATGGCTTCGGTTATCGCCCGAGCGCGGACGGTCGCGGCATTGCCAAGATTCCGCACATCGGCAACGTGGTCGTGGAAGACGACGTCGAAATCGGCGCGAACACCTGCGTCGATCGCGGCAAGTTCGGTGCGACGCGCGTGGGCGCGGGTACCAAGATCGACAATCTCTGCCAGATCGGGCACAACGTCGAGATCGGCCGCTGCGTGGTCATGAGTGGCCTCACAGGCGTCGCTGGCAGCACTCGAATTGGTGACGGTTGCCGCATCGGTGGCGGTTGTGGCATCGCGGATCACCTCGTGATTGGTCGTGGCGTCAATCTCGCGGCTCGCTCTGGGTTGATGACCGACATTCCCGACGGCGAAACTTGGGGCGGCTTTCCGGCGCAAGAACTCCGCAGCGCTTTGCGAGAGGTCGCACTCATCCGTAAACTCCCCGAGTGGCATCGCCAACTGAAACATCTGCTCGAAACGCCGAAGGCGCGCTAAGCGTCAGCGCAGGTCGTCTTGCGACGACCTCCTCAGCGAGTGCTCCGAACGCGGGCGCCCTCAAGGCGGCGCCGCGTCAACGAACCCTCGCGCGCCCCGTCACCGTACGCGGCAAGAGCCTCATGCTCGGTGTCGACGCGACGGTCGTGATTCAACCGGCCCCCGCGCACTCGGGCATTTCCTTCGTCCGCACTGATCTCAATCCGCCCGTGCGCATTCCTGCGACGGTTGAGCACGTCGCGCCGCGCCCGCGCCGCACGACGCTCAAGTCAGGCGATGTCACGATCGATACGGTTGAGCACATCCTTTCCGCGATCGCTGGGTTGCGCATCGATAACGCGACGATCGAGTTGAACGCCGCGGAACTCCCCGCGGGCGACGGATCATCAGCACTCTTTGCAGAGCCCATGCTCGAAGCAGGCATCGTCGAGCAAGACGCGCCGCGTAAGGTCTTCAAGATTCGCGAACCGATCATGATCGAAGAGCCCGACGGCATGATCGCGGCGATGCCGTTCGAAGCCGAAGGGATGCGCGTCGTCTACGACTTGGATTACGGCACGCAAGGCCATCGCATTCGCCATCAGACGTTCTCGTACAACGTCGCTGAGGGCGACTACATTCGCGACATCGCGCCGGCGCGCACCTACAGCCTGCGCGAAGAGGCCGAAGCCCTGCAAGCCGCTGGCCTCTGCAAGCACCTCACGCCGCGCGACATCCTCGTCATCGGTGATGACGGGCAACCGATCGACAATGCGTACCGCTTCGATGATGAACCTGTGCGTCACAAGACGCTCGACGTCATCGGTGATCTTTCGCTGATTGGCGCACCGATCCAAGGACGTGTGCTCGCGGTGCGTTCGGGCCACGGGCTCAACCGCAAACTCGCGATGAAGGTGCGTGAGCAGATGCTCGCCGCCGACCTTCGCCGCACCGTCGTCGACGGTAAGGCGATGGATATCCGCGCGATCCAGAAGCTGATGCCCCACCGCTATCCGATGCTCCTCGTCGACCGCGTCGTCGAGGTCGATGGCTCACGTCGCGCCGTCGGCATCAAGAACGTGACCATCAACGAGCCGTTCTTCCAAGGGCACTATCCAGGCACGCCGATCATGCCCGGCGTTCTTCTCGTCGAAGCGATGGCGCAACTCGGCGGCCTGCTCTTGGCGAACGTCCTTGAGCACACGGGAAAGATCGCGATTCTGCTTTCGATCGACCGTGTGAAGTTGCGCAAACCCGTCGTCCCGGGCGATCAGGTCGTGCTCGAAGCGGAGAACATCCGCGCGACCGCTCGCACGGGCCACCTCCGGTGCCGCGCGATCGTCGGCGACAAGACCGCCGCCGAAGCGGAACTCCGTTTCATGATGGTGGATCCAGACATCGAGTAAACGCAAATCGAGTCAACGCAAATCGCGTAGACGCACCTCGCGCGACTCAATCACTTCAATTCCCCGCCTGAACCTTCTTTCTCCGACGCACCGATGCCTTCGATTCACCCCACTGCCGTCATCGACTCCTCCGCTGTGATCGCGGACGATGTAGTCATCGGGCCGTGGTGCGTGGTTGGGCCGAAGGTCTCGATCGGACGCGGCACGATTCTTCGCAGCCACGTCGTCGTCGAGAGCCATTGCCGCATCGGGGAAGACAACGTCTTCTATGCGTTCTCGACGATCGGCGGCACACCGCAAGATCGGAAGTACCGCGGCGAAGAGACGTGGTGCGAGATCGGCGACCGCAATCACGTGCGCGAGCAAGTCTCGATTCATCGCGGAACCGCCGTTGGCGGAGGCGTGACTCGACTTGGGAACGGCAACCTCTTGATGGTCGGCGCGCACATTGCGCACGATTGCGTGCTCGGGAACGACATCACGATCGCCAATGCGTCGCTCCTCGCTGGTCACGTTCACATTGGTGACGCGGCAACAATCGGCGGCGCGGCCGCCTTTCACCACTTCGTTTCGATCGGAACGTGTGCGTTCGTCGGTGGCATGGCGCGACAATCACGCGACGTTCCGCCGTACCTGATCTCTGAGGGTTTCCCCGCGCGCGTTCGCGGCCACAACCACATCCAGATGGCGCGACGCGGGATTGCTCAGGAGTCGATCGACGCGGTGCGCGAGGCGTACCGACGGCTCTACTGCCAAGCGGGCGCTGCGATGTCGAGCCGTGTGGATGACTTGCGTCGCGAGTTCCCTGCGATCGCGGAAGTCCATCTCCTCTGCGATGCGGTCCTCGCGAGCTCGGTCGGCATCCACGGACGCGCGCGCGAACTTGAGCGCCCCGACGACAAGCGTTCGGTGCCCGTCATGTGGCAACCGCAATCGGCGCGCCCTGAGGGCGCTTCGGCGCCGCACTAATTCGCTTTCCACCCCTTCTGCGGCGGGATCAGACGCGATTCTGCGCGTTTCTCGCGCGATGCTCGCATCGATGATCGCGTCGATGATCGCGTTGACGTGCTCGGCCTTCCGCCGTCCTTTAAACCGCACAATTCGTTCAACCCGACCCTCGATGCGGCCGATAGCAACCGGCGGAAGTCTCCTTCCGCTCCCCCGAACGGCCACCCTCCAAAGGCTCCTCATGCGCATCTACCTCGACGATTGCGAGACCACCCTCGACGCGAAAGACATCGCCAGCGCCCTCAGCGCGGCGGCAACCGTGGTCGAGAAGAATGGCCGCATGATTGTCGACGTGCATGTCGACGGCGTTTCGTGGAACGAGGAAGACCTCGCGAGTCCGGAGTTCACCGCGCGCGGCGCGGGCGAATTGCGCTTGATGACGGCGCATCCCGCGGAACTCTTGCGCGACACCATGTTGCACGCGGCGGACGCCGTTCTCAACGCCGAAGAAATCCAACGCAACGCGGCGAAACTCATG
>JAIYCA010000125.1 GCA_027488265.1 Planctomycetaceae bacterium | reverse complement strand
GTGTGATCACGTTGAACAACGTGGAATTCGCCGCTTTCAAGCGCGCAATCGATCGCTCGACCAGTTGGCGCGACGTCACGCGGCCCGCGCGCATCCAGCGAGAAAGTCGAGCAACGCTCGCCCAATCGATTGCTTCGTTGGTCGGTTCGCCGTCATCGAAACTCGTGGGGGCGACGGCCTTCGAAACGGGAGACTTGCGCTTTGCGGCGCGCGGTAAGACGCGGAAAACCTGCGCGGGTGCCAGTGAGTTGTCGATCGCGCCAAACGCAGCGCGTGCCCGAAATCCTGCGGCTTGCGACGAAATCGTGCGCAGCATTTGTGCGCGCTCTGACTCCGTGAACGCGATACCAGCGAGTTTTTCAGCTTCTGCGATCGAGGCAACGGTGATCGCGCCCTGTGCGATGTCGGCTGTGGCGCCTTCAGTTTGGGTGCGTTCAGCCGCCGCCTTCGTCGTCGCTGCGGCGCATCCGGCGAGTCCCGACGCGGCGGCTGCCCCAGTTGCTGCACTCAATGCAGCAATTGTCCCAAGAAATCCGCGGCGAGTTTGATCGACCTCAGCAGAGAGCGCGTGGGAATTCTCCATGTGTGCAGCGTATCGCGCGTTACGATTCGCGCTCCTTTGAAGGAGGACTTGTGAACGACTCTGCTCCGAACGCGCCGCGTGCCACTCCGCCGATCTACCCAGAGCAGGTCGTCACACCCCCGACGCCTCCGACGCCGAAGAACACGCTCGGGCTCGTGTCGTTCATCTTCAGTCTCTTGGGCCTCTTTCCGCTGACGTTCCTCGGTTCGATCGTCGGATTTGTGACGGGGTTGATCGCCGTTCGTCGTGAGCCGCGCGGTTTTGCAATCGCGGGCATCGTGATTTCGGCCGTCACGGGCTGCTTGGGACTCGTCGTTTTGCTGCCGATTTTTCTGCTGATTCCCGCACTCGGGAAGGCGCGATCCACGGCGCAGCAGGTGATGAACCAATCGGCGGCGAACCAAGTGCAGACGGTGATCGAGGACTATCACGCGCGCAACGGACGTTTCCCAAACGATCTCGGCGAGTGCTTTGGCGGAGGGTCGATCCCGTTTGATGCGCACGGCACCGAACTTCGGATGAAGGTTGTGGTCACTTCCGATGAGTCGACAGAGCACACGATGACGGTGTCGACGACGGAATCGAAGATTCAGATCTGGAGCGCCGGTGAAGATCAGACGTGGGACACCGAAGACGATGAATTGCTGATCGACGGTGAGAGTTCGACGAAGACGACGAAGACCGAGTCGACCACAACGAGTTCGCCCGAGGCTGGCGAAAACCGCTGAAAACAAAGCGAAAGTGTGCGAGCGTTCGTGGTGTCGCGCGCGAGACGTTTGATGCGTTCACTTGCCATAGCGCACTAGGCAGCAAGTTCGCACGCGTTGGCGACTTCATCGCCAATCGCGAGTTCAAGTCCGGTCGGATCAATCAGGACGGCATGCGTCCCGAGGATTCCGTGTGCATGCGGAGCGACGCGCATCGACGCGCCTGCGCGAATCGCGCGCAACGCCATCGCATTGCAGAGACCATGTCGGAAGGTTGCAACGGGGAGCCAACGGCTGCACGGTTCGCCCGCGAGTGTTTGCGAGACGCTCGCAACAGGGCGACCGCCATTTTGGAAGACGATGGTGCGTGCGTCGGTCGTGCGTGTGTAAATCGGCGTCGCAGTCCAATCGAGCGTCGCGCACCAGAAGCGCACGGATTCGAGCGGATCGGTTGAACGCAGTTCATCCCAACCGAACGCGCCGCAGCCAATCGTGCGGCGATCGTCGCCGCCCGCGATGATCGTGAGCTCGGCACCTGTCGGGTCGGCAATCGTCGCGCGGCGATCGAGGCCGAGGATTCCACTCGGCGCACTCGTCACGCGGCCGCCGTGCGCGAGAGCAATCTCGCAGAGGAGATCGACACTCGGCACACGGAGGTAGGACTTCCATCGCGCACGTCGCGCGTCAGACACGCGCAGGCCACCGGCGATGTGGAGCCCAGCATTGAGGACGGTCGTGTACTCCTCAAGGCCGCCGCGTGTCCGGACAAGCGTCTCGCCACCGACGAGATCGGCGAGGAACGCAGCACTGCGCAGCGGCTCGGTCGAGGTGAATTCGTGCCACGAGAAGACGCCCGGGTCGGCCGAAACCGATCTCGGTGCGAAGGCCGTGACGTCTGAGAACGTGTCGCGTGGCGAACTTTTCGGCTCGACGAGCATGGCGTTGAGCCGCGATCGGGGCGCGGCTGCGATGCCTGCGAGCCGAGCGATCGCGTCGATCTCGGCGCAAGCGTGCGAAATGATGCGATCGGCGCGGATGTCGGAAGCGACATCCTGCGCAGGATTTCCTGCGATTCTTCGTGCTGGGTACATGTTTTTGCCCCTCGGAAAGTGCCGCGGCTGCGGCAGGCGCTTGTGAAGGCTGAGGCGAGAGCTCGGGTGAACGCTCGGGTGCCGCAGCCGACAAGCGCATCGGTGCGCACGATCTTTCAGATCGCTGCGCTGAACGCATGCGAATTCGATTTCACGCGTTACACTCTCGCCCTCACGGGACGGGGCGTAGCTCAGCTTGGTAGAGCGCCTGCTTTGGGAGCAGGAAGTCGTCGGTTCGAATCCGGCCGCCCCGATTTTGCTGATTCCGCGTAAACACAATGGTTTACGCGCGCATACCGCTCCGACGTGGAGCGTGCGGCACACACGATTCCGTGTAGTCGTTCCGTGTAGTGGCCCTCAAGGCCACGGGAGCCGCTCATGCCGCGTCAGCCAAAGTACGCCTACTGCCTGCATCGCCCCAGTGGGCAAGCCTATGTCCGCGTGCGCGGACGCGTTCACTATCTCGGCAAGTACGGAACGCACGAGTCGCGCGTGCGACATCAGAACATCGTCGCTGCAGAACTCGCACAAGTCGCGCTGGTCAACGCCGCGCGTCCATTGTCGGTGGGTGAACTCTGCGAACGTTTCGTGCTGGCGATGCGTGAAGAGTACGGGCCGAAGTCGTGGTGGGAGGAAGTGGCGCGTTTGGTCGCGCAGACGCTGTGCGTGAAGCACGCGGGCATGGAAGCCGCCACGTTTGGCCCCAAGTCACTGCAGGACATTCAGCAAGCGATGCTGAAGGAAGGCAGACTGACGCGCTACGGAATCAATCGACGCAAGCAGCAC
>JAIYCA010000280.1 GCA_027488265.1 Planctomycetaceae bacterium | reverse complement strand
GGTAGTCCCTCGTCGGCCGATGCACGATCAGCCTCGGCCAATTCATCACTTCCATTCGCTCGCCGAAGCGCGCCGAGCAAGACCTTCAATGCACGAACACGATCTGACTCTGGAAGTTCTGCAAGCACACTCTCCACACTCGTCGCATCGCGGCGACCGGCGAGTGCATTGAAGACTGCTTCTCGGAGTTCGTCCGATCCGGACGACGCACCCAAGCCCTCAGAGAGGAGACCTGACATGACCGCATCCATGCGCACGAGTGGAAACTTCGCGCCTTCCGGCTCCGCGAATCCGCCGAGCGGCATCGCCACGAGTTGAACGTCAATGCGCTCATCGCCATCGAGACGTTCCAGCAAGTTGGCCTCAAGCTCCGGCGTACCACCCGCAAGAACGCGGGCACGTTGACTGGCGAGTACATCGACTGCGACGGCGACACCATCCAGTGCCGCGTTGCGCAACCGTGCTTCAGCGATCGACGCGCGCGACGCAGCCGTTGCAGAGCGCGCGGAGAAGATGCTTCCTGTCGCGATCAGGATCGCCGCCGCGAGGACGACAAGGACCGCGACGAGCACGAAACCTCGTGGCCTTTGCGCGGCAGCACCGAAGCGCGAGCAGGAAGCGTGAAACACGCTCATGGCGCAGCTCCTTCGAACACATCATCATCGGTACCCACATCGTCGCGCGTGCCCGTCTCACTCTTCGACGAGCTTTCGCGCTTCGGCTGCGCGCGCGACTCTTCATCGCTCGTGATCGCGCGGCGCGCGAGCGGATCCACGCGCGGCGCTCCCGCGATGCGGAAAAATCGCCGTCGATCTGGAGCGCCTTTGAGTGCGTCTGATGCCAGAGTGTTGGTGACATCAAGCGCTTCGTCGCTCGACACCTCACGGCTCGGAGGTATCTCTTCGCCAAACCAAATCGAGACTTCGATTCCGACTGGAAACACGCCGTCTTCGCTGCTGTCGAATGCATCGCGCCAACCTCGTTCACTGAGGTAGCGAATCCGCAGCGCGCGCACCGGAACATCAATGATGTCGCGTCGTTCGCCACGCGCAATCTCGATGCGTCCCGAGCCGTCGAGCATGCGGACTTCACATCGCTCACGATCTGCGAAGAGTGGCGCATCGCCTTCACCAAGACCAACACCACCCCGCACGATGCGGAGCGTCGATTCGTTTCCACCAACACCTGCACCGAATTGCGGGTCGGCTACAACAGCGGTCGCAAGCGCGCGATCGACGAGTGAGAACACGGCATCCGCGCATTCAACGCGCTCAACAGTCGTTGTAAGTCGCGCGCGCGCATCGCTGAGTTGCACGAGAAAACCAGAGAGAGCGCCAACGAGTGCCGCGATGATGGCAAGTCCGACCATCACTTCGAGCAGCGTAAATCCGCGCTTCCGCGAGATCGACGAAGCCTGCGCGACGGACGTCATCGCGAGCTCCGTTCTGATGCGCTTTCATCTCCCGCCACAACGCGATCGACGGTCGTGATGATTGTTCCATTTCCATCATCGCCACCGTCGCGCGCACGCACCGTGGCACGCGCGAGCACGACGCGTTCACCCGTGCCGAGTGGTAGCAATTCAAGCGAAACCGCGAGGTCAGAATCGGAACCTCCGGCTGTCGCGCCATCGCTCCCCCCAAGGTCATTACCCGCTCGATCGCCACCATCAAGGTCGCCGACCGCGATCAATCCTGCATCGAGTTCGGCGATGCGTGACTGCGCAAGATCCATCGCACGTGCGCGAAGATCGGCACGACGAGCTCCATCGACCGCGCTTCGCATTGCGCCGAGGACGAGTACCGCGCCACCGACAAAGAGCGCAATCGCGAGGAGCAGTTCAAGCAGAATTCCGCCGCGAAGTTCGCGCGCGCATGTACGTCGCAGTGCACAGGCATCTGTTCGTCGCCGCACAACGATCGAGGTTTCCGAGCGCAACATCGCCGAAGCGTTCGCCTCGCGCATCGCGGTCAGCGCGAACGCGCCGCCCCCGAACTTTCACGCGCGCCAACAGGCTTCCCACGTGGATATGAGTCACGCGCGTCGGACGAGTCCTCCGACATGCCACTCTCTGGAAGGTCAAACTCGGGACGAACGAACTCTTCGAGTTCATTCGCTGGGCGCTTCGATTCTTCGACGACGCGCGCGCGTCCTGTGGCGCGATCAACACGCATGGAGCGAGCGATACCTGCATCCGTTCGCAACATGAAGATCGGCGCCGTCAGCACCGTTCCGTCGGGAAGAAACAGTGCGAGGGTTTGGCCCGCGAACGAGCCTTCCGTATCTTCATTCGCACCATCCTCCGAAGATGCGTCAGAAGATGCATCGTCGTTCACAGCATCCACCGCGAGCGACATGCCATTCGGCAACGAGAACGAAGCCCATTCCGCGTCGATCGAAGATTGCGGAAAACCGTCCTTCGTGAGGAAATCTCCGCGCGAAACGCCTTCACCTTCATCGATCGCCGAGAGATCAATCCAACGCGCTTCAATACTCCGTTGACCGTCGGTATCCGAAGCAACGACCTCGACCGCACGACCTTCCTCGCGCGCGGCTGCACGCGCCATCAACATCTGCATCGCGATGCGATCGCCCGCGTCATCAAGTTCGCGACTTCCGAGCCAGCCGAGCGTCCACGGGACGGCGACCGCCGAGATTGCAACCACAATGCCGATCGCTACGAGGATCTCCACAATGGAAAGTCCGCGGCGACGCAGTGAAGTTGAAGACGAAAGACTCGGCATGAAACCCAACTTGAAACCCACGCAAGTCGTCTGTCTAGAGCGCGTGGCCCTCGCGAGTGTCAACCGCCCGACGCCGCGCCCGACGATCCGCCCGACGAACCACCGCTGAAATCACTGAACTCGCCGTCGCCTTGCTCGCGTCGTCCATCGTGATTCGTGATGTCATCCTCGGTGCCTTCTTGCTTGTCCGGCCCGATCGAAATGATGTCGTAGTTCTGACCTTCGATGATGGTGCTCGGCGCGCGGAAGATCCACTCGCTGCCCCACGTGTCCTTGGGCTTCGGTTCCTTGAGATACGGCTCGCCGTACTTCGCCTTGTCTTCGTCGTTTGCGATCGCTTCCTTCGACCAGAG
>JAIYCA010000237.1 GCA_027488265.1 Planctomycetaceae bacterium | reverse complement strand
TTTTCGGACGAGCTGTCACAATTCCTTCACGTGGTATCGCTGGAACTCGCGACCAAGCGAAACCGCAGCACAACTCTTCTCGTTCTGCCGTTGGCCGTGACGGCGGAGTGCATCGAGGTGGACCACACCGGACCACACCGGACCACACCGAACTACAGGGAACCGCTGGAACCGCCTCGCGGATTGGTTTGAGGGCCGCAAGGACTGGGTTCTGTCACGAGGCGCAGCGCCCAGACCAGGCCCTTCCGCGCACCCACCACGAACAAGCCACGAAAAGGAAGTCGCGCATCGGGAAACGTGAAAAAGGAAACGGGCCCGCGGCATGTACCGCGGGCCCGATTGGTTTCAAACTCGACGTTCCGTCGCGCGCTGCAGATCAGTTCTGCATCGCCATCTGGATGTCTTGCACGTCGACCCAGCCGTCGCCGTTGATGTCGGCGGCGATGAGGTCGCCGAGACCGCGACGGCGGAGTTCACGCACCGAGACTCGGTCGCGTGGCATCTGGCCGGCGAGGAATCCACCAGCGCAGGTGTCGCCCGTCTGGAGGAAGTTGGTTGCGAAGAGCGCGAAGTCTTGGTTGGTGACAGTGCCGTTGTTGTTGTAGTCCGAGCCCGTGCCGTTCGCTGGGAAGCGGTTCGCGATGTAGATACCGAAGTCGAGGATGTCGACCAAGTTGTCTTGGTTCGAGTCACCGAACTTCATCGCTCCATCGCCACCTGCAGCGAAGGTCACGTCGTACTTCGTACCAACAACCGAGATACCGAACGCTGCACGTGCGAGCGTGCGAGCGTCATCCTTCACGCTGACGCACGAGTACGAGGCCTTCACCGGAACCTGAACATCGACCGCGGTCGCTTGGCCGTTCGCGTCGAACGCGAAGACCTGAGCCTGCTCGCTCGAAGCGATGCCGTCTTCCGACAGACGCACGGTGATCGTGCGGTTGCCGGCGGCATAGCCGTTCGCTGCGATGAAGAACCGCGGAGACATGGTCATGAGCTGGTAGTTGAAGACTTCGACCGTGCGGGTCAACGTGATGATGTTGCCGCCAAGGTCTTCCGAGCGCCAGACGACGGTCGACACACCGACTGGGAAGCGCGCTGGCCACGAGGTAGCCGTTGCACCGCCTGGGTAGGTGATGGTGAAGGTCACTGGGACGCTCGAGTAGCAGTTGTTCGAAGCCGTCACGCCTGGGTTCGCCACGAACGCACCTGCGGTCGTGCCTGCATCGGCCGGGAGCGACTGGCCTGCCGACCAGGTGCTCGCGAACGCGAGGTTGTTGAGCGAGCTGACGTCGATCAGGTTCGTACCAACAGCCGGGATCGGTGCTGGGTTGGTGCTGCTTGCGACGAACTTGTTCTGGAAGCCGCTCGTTGCGAGAGCCACCAGATCGGTGTCGTTGCAGAATGCAGCCTTCACACGGAAGCGGATGCGGGCGACGTCACCGTTCAGGATGCCCGTCGACGCGTCGTCGAAGACATCGATACCAGTGGCGAAGGTCACGTACGACTGACCACCCGACGAGCCTGCGGTGCCGTAGATGACGGTCTCGAAGGCGTCCGTTGGGAGGACTTCCACGAACTCAAGTTGCGTTGCGTCATAGTTGAGACGTGCTTGGACACCGACCGCTGGGGTCGTGAGGCCAGAGGCCTTCACCACCACGACGAAGGTTTCTGCCGCGACGTTGTTCACACTGTCATAGAGAACGATCGCCTCGCCGTTCGACTCGCCCGGAGTTGATTCCGTGGTGGCGAGGAGAAGCGGAGCCGAGTAGACCGCAGCGAACTGAGCAGCGTTGAAGCCGTTCGGATCGATGTTGACGTTCGCCGAGGTCGCAGCGTTGCCCATGATCGATTGGATCTGAGCGGACGAGAGGCTCGACGTGATCGTGATCGTTCCGTTGATGAAGCCAACCGCTGAACCGTAGTTTCCGACCTGCGCAAGTCGGTCTTGGTCCATGCCGGTTGCCACGATCGTCGCTTGGTTCGCCAAGGTCACGTTGAGGAGGGTTGCGATCACCGAATCGGTCTGACCAGCCGTCAGCGTGAGGTTGCTCACGTCGAAGACCGAAGCCTGCGTGGCTGCGTTGCCAGCCGCCGACACCGACGAGGCGATGGCCGTCAACTGCGCTGGGCTCATGCCCTGCGCGTCGATTGCGACCGTCGTTCCGCCAGTGAAGGAGACTACGTAGCTGACCTTCGAGAGCAGGTTTGTGATCTGCGTCGAAGTGAGGTTCGAGTTGATAGAGATGCTGCCGCTGATACCTGCGTTGATGAACTTCGCAGAGTTGTCGGCGAGGGTTGCCAACTTGCCACCAGCGTTCGAGTCCATACCCGTCGCGATCGCCAGGGCGCTCGCGGCGTCAGACTTACCAAGGAGCGTCGTCAGGTCAGAGACCGACTGGCTGTTGGTCACGGTGATGTTGAAGGCCGAGTCGACCTTCGCGTTATTCGAGACGAGGATCGCGAGCGTCGTCGAACCCATACCCGAGCCGTTCACTCGGACGTTGGCCGAGGTCGCGATGCG
>JAIYCA010000020.1 GCA_027488265.1 Planctomycetaceae bacterium | reverse complement strand
GGTGATTGCGTGGAATGATCGCGGGATTCGCCGCGCGCAATCGAGATGGCGCAGCTGCGCCACCATCGATGTCGCGTGCAAGTCGATCGCGCCAACGCGCGTGCCACTCGACGAACTTCGACTGTGCGGCCGCGTTGCACTTCGACATGTCACAGTGATCGCTCATGCCGCGCGCCAAGCCGACCAACATCGCAAACGTGTTGGTGAAGTCTGCGTTCGACGCGTGCATCCACGCAAAAAGACCACGCGCGAGCGCGCCATCGCCCGACTCTTTCGAAACGAGACCCAACTTTGACCGAAAGCCCGAAAGCCAGGCTTCTTCGAACGCCGTCGGAAACAACGCAAGCATTTCGTTCGCGCGATCGACGGCGCGCGATTCTTCACCTTCATGCGCGATGAGAAGCGGCAGAAGAGACTCGGCCAACCGCGCGAGATTCCACTGCGCGATCGCAGGTTGTTGGCTGTATCGATAGCGGCCAAAGCGATCAATCGACGAGAAGACGCTCTCAGGGTCGTACGCATCGATGAACGCGCACGGGCCATAGTCGATCGTTTCGCCGGAGATCGTCATGTTGTCGGTGTTCATGACGCCATGCACGAAGCCAACGGCCTGCCACTGCGCGATGAGCCGCGCTTGCCGCTCAACCACGCGCCCAAGAAACCGCTGCACCCGATCAGGTTCACCGATGAGATCGATGTCGTGACGCGCGATTGTGTAGTCGGCGAGTTGCGCGAGTACCGCGGAATCGCCGAGTGCGGCGGCATATTCGAATGTTCCAACGCGCAGGTGACTCGCGGCCGTTCGTACCAGCACCGCGCCAGGCTTGAGTCCGTCGCGGGGAATCATTTCACCCGTCGTGGCGACGGCGAGACTGCGCGTGGTCGGAATGCCGAGCGCGTGCATCGCCTCGCTCACGATGTACTCGCGCAACATCGGCCCGAGTGCGGCGCGCCCATCACCACGCCGCGAAAATGGCGTTTGACCTGCGCCTTTCAAATGCAAATCCATGAGCGCACCCGTTGGCGTGCGCTGCTCACCGATGAGGATCGCTCGTCCATCGCCGAGCATCGTGCCGTGCCCATACTGATGCCCCGCGTAGGCCTGCGCGATCGGTTGCGCGCCAGGCGGGAGCCACGCGCCAGTCGCAAAGCGCGCGATGTCGTCGGATGAAAGATTGGCGAGAGGCGTGCCGAGTTCGCTCGCGAGTTCCACGTTTGCAACGACGAGCTTTGGCGCAGGAAAGCGCGCAGGAACCGCCGCGGCCCACAACGCATCCGAAAGGGATGCGTACGTCGCTTCGATGTTCCATCGGGCGGAAGTACTCGTCGCGTCTGTCGCGTTCGTCGCGTTCATCTCGCACAGGATACGACGCGGCGCCGCGCGACTGCTTGCCTCCTCGTCTCCACGCTTCCACGCTTCCACGCTTCTACGCGTCGAAGAACGCGCACCTCGTTTCCACAATCTCGCGAGTTTCCTTTCGCTTTCCGGTGAATCAACCGTACGTTTCCAAAGTCGAACTTGGGGGGCGCTCAGAAAGTGGGCGTCCATGTACGAAGTACGGTCGAGCGAATGCACGCTTCAACGAACTACGCCGCCATCACCTCGCGTTGGAATTGACTCGTGGTCGTTCGGTTGGAAGTCCAACCGAGGTTCTGACACAAGCCCTACCGATCGAGACGCCACAAGAACGGCCACTAGAACGACTACGCGACATGCCACACCATGGACGACGTCGTTGGCGCTCGTCACGCTCGGACTCGCGGCGTTCTCCACGCGCCCCGCAGACGCGCACGGGTCGATGGAAGATCCGCCGAGCCGCGTCTACAAGATCTTCCAACAGAACCCGCAAACACCGCAAAATCCAGCGGCAGCGGCCGCGATCGCGGTCGGTGGCACGCAGCCGTTCTACGACTGGCACGAGGTTTCGCGCAACATTCCAAGCCACAACTACCAAGGCGAGATTCCCGACGGCCAACTCGCAGGCGCGGGGCGCGAGAAGTACGCAGGCCTCAATCTCGCGCGCACCGATTGGTTCGCTACGCCGATGACCGCAGGTCCGCGCGTCTGCCGCTTCTGCGCGATGACGCCGCACGACCCGAGCTACTTCCTCGCCTACATGACGAAGCCGGGCTACGACCCGCGCCAACCACTCAAGTGGAGCGACCTCGAGCCGATCGCGGGAGGCGACACCGCCACGCTCACTGGATCGTGCGGCAAGTCAGGCAAAAGGTGTCAGTGCGGCGCAAGTGGCGCACCGATGCACTACGTCATGACGCTTGAGATTCCCGAGCGCGTCGGCCGCCACGTACTCTTTGTGATTTGGCAGCGTGATGACCCCGCGGGCGAAGCGTTTTTCTCGGCGAGCGACGTTGATTTCGGCGGCGTCGATTACGGCGAGAAGGGTGAAGGAAACGACCCCGCGTTGGTGCCGCTTGCCACGAGTTTCGCGTGGACGAACACCTGGCAAGGCGGCGGTCAGGCCGAGATCACCGTGACGAACACGTCGCCATACGCCGTGCGCGGTTGGAAAGCGGAGTTCGATTGGGTCGCGTCGATTACGAACCTGTGGAACGCGTCGTACACGCGCGATCTCGATCACTACGTCGTGACGAACGTCGGGTGGAACGACGCGATTCCTGCGGGCGGAAGCGTGGCGTTCGGATGCGTCGCCAACGCGACCGGCGCGATGCAAGCGCCCACCAACCTCGTCGCGTGGGGACGACTTCCTCCGGGCAGCGTGCCCTGCCCTGCGGATCTCAACGGCGACCAGGTCGTCGACGCAGCGGATCTCAGCGTGGTGCTCACCAACTGGGGCCTCGCATCTGGTGGTGCAGGCGGCGGCGACGTTGACGGCAATGGCAGCACCGATGCCGCCGATCTCTCGGCCCTGCTCGCCGCATGGGGCGACTGCAGTTGACCCGGAGCGCCTCGGTCGAATTCTCTTTCTTGCGAAGCAGCCGACTCTTGTTTGGGTCGGCTGCTTCGTTCTCGGAACGCGCGCCGACAGTGTTCCCCCTCGAAACTCCCCAAAGGTCCCTTGGATCGCGGTTTAAGCTCGCGCCCGTCGATCATCGAGCGCGCCAGCCTTCGGACGTGTTTGCAATCGCGGAATATCGGAGGTCTTCGGAACCCGAACGAGCGCATGAGGCGAATCATGAACTTCCTGCTCGGTTTTCGACGTTCACGCGGATACAACCTCGCAGATAAAACTTCAGGCCCGGCTCCCTCCGACGGAACTACTTCGAGTCCTCACGTCATGCTGAACTCCTCTCGCTTCCCACACACGCTCACTTCACTCATCGCCCTTGCTTCGATGGCAACGCCTGCAGTCGCGTCGGCCGCGAAGCCACCCGAAAGTCAGCCGGTCGAGGTCGAACAGCACTCGACGCTCACGCGCGTTCGCGAAGGCGGCACGCCGTTCGATCCGAAGCAGCGATTGACGCCGTATGCGGTGCAACTGACGGGTGGCGCGGACGGTGGTGTGGACGGGGGTCTCGCCGACCTCCCCTCAACGGGGCTCATCGAATCGCCGGCGGAGTACAGCCCGACACGCGGCGTGCTCTTCCAATACGGCAACAGTTGGAACTCGGTCGTGACGGCGCTTGTCTCAAGCCTCACAGGAAGCGCGCAGTACGACGAAATCGCGTATGTCGTCGTGGCGAATCAAACCACGGCAAACGCCGCTGCTTCCGCGTTCAGCGCGGCCGGCGCGAACCTGAGCAAAGTCGTCTTCATCATCCAGCCGAGCAACTCGATCTGGATGCGCGACTACGGCCCGCACTTCATCTTCCAGAATGGCACGCTTGCCGTCGTCGATAGCCACTACTACTCCACGCGGCCGCAAGACAATTTCATCCCGACGCTTGTGGGCGACTCGACCCTCAACGTGCCGACCTACGACCAAGGTCTCTACTACTCCGGCGGCAATTTCCAGCCGGGCCCGAATCGCAGCGGCTTCTGCACCGCGCTCATCAACCTCGACAACCCCGCGAGCGGCGGACACAACGAAGCGCTCATTCGCGAGCTCCATCAAACGTTCCAAGGCATCGACACGCTACACATCATGCCGCAGTTGCCGTTCTCGGTCGACGGAACAGGTCACATCGATATGTGGATGTACCTCGTCGACGAGAACACGGTCGTCATCAGCGAATTCATCGCGGGCTCGAATGCGACCGCGCTTTCGGTGACGAACAACGCGGTGCCCTACATGCAGGCGCTCGGTTTCGAAGTGTTCCGCCCGCAAGCGTGGAACGTCGGCGCAACCCACTACACCTACGCCAACGCGTTCCGCGTGAACAACCGCATCTTCATTCCGTGCTACGGAACGGCGCTCGCGCCCGGTGGAAACTCGGCCTACAACACGCGCGACTCTGACGCGCTTGCGAAGTGGCAAGCCGCCGCAGGTCCGGGCGTGCAGATCGTGCCGATTCAATGCTCGAGCATCATCACCGCGTCGGGCGCGATTCACTGCATCGTGAAGCAAGTCCCGCGGCGCGCGGAACTCGTTCCCGCCGCGCACATTGTCGAGCCCGCCGGTGGCGAAGTGCTCCTCAACGGTGCGACGCAAGTCATTCGTTGGAACGCGACTGACACCAACAACGCAGCGCTCGCCAACGTCGATCTCGCCTACTCGCTCGACGGCGGCACGACATGGAACGCGATCGCCAATGCAATCGCTGACTCGGGCTCGTTCAACTGGGTGGTGCCTGCGGGTGCCAGCACGAGCGCCATGGTGCGCGTCACCGCGCGCTCGACCGATGGCGATACGACGATCGCGATGAGCAATCCGTTCCGCGTTGCTGCTGGTACCGCGACCGTCCTCAACTTCGCGTCGGGCGGAGGCGTCGACAAGTTCGGCTTTGGAAGTCAGACGACCGCGTGGAATTCTTCGGCGATTTCGCCGGTTTCCACCGCACTCACCGCCGCGAACTACGCCGCGCTCGCCTCGTCGAACGCGACCGGCGGCATCACCGATGCCAACCGCTACATCGGCGCAGCCGTGGCAGCCGGCTCCGAAGCCACGAACCTCTTCCGCGTTGTGGTGCCAGGCGCGACGAACGACATCGACGAGATCAAAGTGCAATGGGAAGGCTTCGCCGACCGCTGCACGCAAGTCGAGTTGTATGTTTGGAACAACACGCTTTCGCAGTGGGGCGATTTCGCGGGGCGCGTCGGACAGAATCGCTACGTCGACGCGTTTGCAGGCAACCAAGATGAAACGCTCGTCGCATCGCTGCGATCGAACTTCACCGACTACATCGCCGCAGACGGCTCGATGCGCTTCCTCGTCTACGCCGAGCGCTCGGCCGACGAGACCTTCCACGACTACATGGCAGTGACCATCATCCGTGCCAATGATCCATGCACCGGCGACCTTGACGGTAACGGCGCGGTCGACGGCGGCGACCTCGCCACTCTGTTGAGCACGTGGGGTCCATGCACGGGTTGCGCGGCCGACATCGACGGCAACGGCGCGGTCGACGGCGGAGATCTCGCCACGCTCTTGAGCGTGTGGGGTCCGTGCCTCTGATGCCGCGTTGAAGCGCGGCTGTCGCATCAATTGAAAAACACGCACATCCCGAGCGACTCGTCGCTCGGGATGTGTTCCTTTTGAACTCTCCAGCTGACGCGTCGATCCACGACGTTGATGCGGTACGCTCCGCAAATGCCTTTCGCATCTGCTTCGAACGCACGCTTCGCCGCTTTCGCCTCAGCCACATCGGTGAAACTGCTTGTGCCCGCCGTGGTCTCCATGGTTTTGAGCGCCGCACTCACGACGGGCTGCCGCACCGTGGAACGCGAAAAGAGCGCGCCGCCCATCGCCGCCGGCCCAACCGCCGAAGGTATGACGCCTCCATCGGGTCGCGACCCAGCAACGATTCCGCCGCCAATCGAAATGACGGTCGGTGGCCCCGCGGTCGTCGGCTCGACGCGCGCGTCGATCTTCGATTCGCGCACCGTCGCCGAGCAGCTCGACCGTCGCACGTTCTCAGGTCCGCAGCGTCGGCCGGGAAGCCTGCTCCCCGCGCACCAGAAGCCCACGCTTCCAACCAACGCGCCGAACACGCTCGCATTCGGCACGCAACGCGAGATCGCGCGCACCGAAGCCGACCCCGCCTTCCCCGCCATCGGCACGACGGTTTGGACGCCTCCCGATCCATGCCTCGCGGTTGGCCCGAACCACATCGTCGCGACCGTCAACATGAAGGTCGCGTGGTATCTCAAGGATGGCACAGCGCAGTTCGAGAACTTCCTCGACTCCTCAGGCAATCCTGGGTTCTTCGAAGAAGTCGGCGCTGGCGGCTTCACCTTCGACCCGAAGTGTTTCTACGACGAGTTCGCGCAGCGATTCGTCGTGCTCGCGCTTGAGTACTACAGCGCGACGCAAGAGTCGTGGATCACGATTGCCGTGTCCGACGACGCTGACCCGAATGGCGTGTGGTTCAAGTATCGCACGCCGTCGATCGTCGAACTCAGTGGCGGTTGCCGCTACTGGGTCGACTATCCTGGCCTCGGGTACGACGGGCAGGCGTGGTACGTCACGGGAAACCTCTTCCGCCTCTCCTCGTCACCCGCGGACTGCGGTGGCTTCGGCGGCACACTTGTGCGTGTCTTCGAGAAGGCGGGTGCCATGTCGGGAGGTACGTCGGGTGGCACGGCCGTGTGGCGCGACGTCGCCGACCCGAGCGCGTCGATGCAAGTCGCGACGGCGCGCAACGCAGCCGATACCGCGCGACTGGTCTACGTCGCGTCGAACACATCGCTCGGCATCGTGCGCGTGAATAATCCGCTCACCGCGCCGGTCCTCGCGAAGACAACGTGCACCGTTCCAACCATCGTCAGCGACAACTCTGCACCAACGCCGTCTGGCTCCATCTCGATTGTCGACGGACGCATTTTCAACGCATTCGTTCGAAACGATCGGGTTTTCACCGCTCACAACGCTGGCGCCGCGGTCGTTCCGAATGCGCGCGCCACGTGGTATGAGGTGAACGCTGCAGGAACGGCGGCGACACTCGTGCAAACTGGCCGCATTGCAATCAACGGCACGGAGCACACGTTCTTCCCCGCGATTGCTGTGAACAACGTCGGTGCCGTTGGCCTCGTCTACGGTCGTTCGTCGTCCACGCAGAATCCGACTCTCGAGATCGCAGGACGACTCCCCTGCGACCCACTTGGAACGCTTGGTACCTCAACCGTTGTTGCGGGCGGAACGAATAGTCCGAGCGGCACCAACGTCCGTTGGGGCGACTATTTCGCGCTCGTGGTTGATCCCGCCGATGGCACGACATTTTGGGGAATCGGCGAGATTCAATCCGCGAGCGGTTGGACCACCGAAGTCGTGTCGTTCCGCGTGAAGCGTGCTGCCGACTTGAACGATGACGGTGCGGTCGATGCCGCGGATCTTTCGACGCTTCTTGCCGCTTGGGGCAACGCGGGGCCTGCGGATCTCGATGGCAGTGGCTCCGTGGATGCGCCTGACCTGTCGCAGCTGCTCGCCGATTGGGGCGCGTGCACGTCGCCGTGAGTGTGGGCGTGAATGTCGCCGTGAGCGTCGCCGTGAGTGCGGCTCGCGTCGAGCGTGATCTCACGCACCCCACGCTGCCAACATGAGCGCGAGATCGCCCGCCTCCACCACGTTGGCGAATCTCTGGCCAGCGCGTGCAGGCAAGTTCAGAGTGAAGGGTTCGTGCGTTCGCGCGACTCGGCTCAGCCAGCCCAGACGAACTCGATCGGCGCGTGGATGTCGGGGTGCAAACTCTTGTGGACGGGGCAAGTGTGCGCGGCGTTCTCGAAGAGTTCGCGTTGCGGATGATCCGCTGCGAGCGGCACGGTGATCGTCGTGCACAAACTCTTGATTCGTCGCGGCCCCTCGCTTGTCATCACCTTCTCGGTGCGTGCCGACATACCGCGGACGTCGACGCCGTGGCGATTCGCAACGATGCCGATGATCGTCATCATGCACGCGGGCAGCGCTGCGGCGACAAGATCGGTCGGCGAAAACGCTTCGCCCTTGCCGTGGTTGTCGACGGGCGCATCGGTAAAGATCGTTGTCTTGGACGGCCCGTGCGTCGCTGCGCAGCGGAGATCGCCTTCGTATCGCGCGGTGACTTCAACCATGGTTGCGTTCCTTTGGTGCTGACTTTGGCGGGTTCAGGGTGATGTTTCGCGCGCAGGCCATGCACGCGTGGCGGGAACGATACACGCAGCGCGCGTCTATCGAAATCCCCGTGTTACCGCGCAGTTCGCTCAAGTCGCGTGATTTCCGCGCGCGCATCGCGCATCGCGTCATCGAACTCACGCTTGCGCATCGTCGTCATGTAGATGCCTGTGCCGTACGTCACAACGGCGAGCCCAACCGCGCTCGCAAAGGCGACAAGGCCCGTCATGTTGCGGCCTGCGAGAAGCGCCAAAACGAGCCACGCAATTGCGCCTAACACGGGAAGCGTGACAAAGATGCGCCAGAGCCACACGCGTTCCCGCGCGTTCTGCGCGATATCCGCCTCCGCTTGCGCAAGTCGTTCGCGCGCGCGTTCAAGCGGGGTCAAACGCCGCACACTCGTTGGTTGATCACTCATCCCTCGCCACCCTGCACCAACTCGATGCCAGGTTCGGTGAATCGAATACGCCGCTCGCGATACAACGCGCCGATCGCTTGTTTGAAAGCCTTTTTGCTCACACCAAAGCGCGCGCGAATCGCTTCGGGATCGCTTGAATCGTCGAAGTTCAAGCGACCGCCGACACGCGCGAGTTCGTCGAGAATCACTTCTGCCAGCGGCGCGACACGCGCGTACCCCGCTTCATCAAGGCTGAGATCAATCTTGTCGTCCTCACGCACGCTCTTGACGAATCCGCGCATCGACGCACCCGCTGCCAGCGGCCCCGCGAGATTCGTGTGATAGAGCAGCCCGCGATAGCGATGATCCACAATCGCGTTGTATCCAAGTGGTGATTCATCCGCGATGATGAGCGCGACTTCGTCACCCGCGCGATACGGCGGACGCGTCCGCGCGAGATGACGATTGACAAGCGCGCTCGCATAGATGCGCCGCGTTTCTACGTCGAGCAGCACTTTCACGAGCACGAACTCGCCAATGCGCACGCGATCACCCTGCTCGTTGTATGGAAGCAAGAGATCTTTCGAAAGTCCCCAATCGAGGAATGCGCCCGCGGTCGGATGCAGGTCTTTCACGCGGAGATACGCGAACTCGCCCACTTGCGCGCGCGGCCGCACAGTCGTCGCAACCAACCGATCGAGCGAATCGGTGTGAATGAACGCGTCGATGCGATCACCGACACGCGCGCCGGGCGGGATCAAGCGACCAGGCAACAGCACTTCGCCAAGCGCACCTGCATCGAGGTAGAAGCCCGACTGCGTTTCGCGCAGGACGGTGAGGTTGGCGATGCGACCGAGTTCTGCCATGACGAACGACCCACTGTTCTCACATCCGAAGTGCGCCACTCACGTACGCGCCCCAACAACGACGCCGCCCCGGCAAGTCCGGGGCGGGTCAATTCGTCGTTGGAAACGCACTCAATCTTGGAGCACGATTTCGGTGATCTTGTCACCCGCGCGAATCGCGTCGATGACTTCGAGTCCCTGCACAACCTTGCCGAAGCAGGTGTGGTTCCGGTCGAGGTGCGCGGTGTTCTCGCGGCAGTGGCACACGAAGAACTGCGAACCACCCGTATCGCGACCGGCGTGCGCCATCGAAAGGACGCCGCGATCGTGACGCTGGTTGCCGCCGCTCACTTCGCACTTGATCTTGTAGCCAGGACCACCGGTACCGGTGCCCTGCGGGCAGCCGCCCTGAATGACGAAGTTCGGGATCACGCGGTGGAAGGTGAGTCCGTTGTAGAAGCCCTTCGCGGCGAGTTCACGGAAGTTCTTCACGGTGTTTGGGGCGTCGGCGTCGTAGAACTCGACGTGCATGTCGCCCTTCGCGGTCTTGATGATGGCTTTCGACATAGGGCGAAGAGTCTACCCGAACCCCCCGCCGCCCGCATCGGCCATACTGCCCTCATGCGGCCCTCCCCTCCTGCAGGCGCGTTCCTTCGATCGGTCCTTCGCGTGATGGTGTGGGGCGTTCTCGTGCTCGGCGTACTCGGTGTGCTCACCACCGTCCGCCCTGCGCACGCCGACGAAACCGAGGCGTTCTTCAAGAGGGGCACGATCCCGCTCATCGAGTTGAAGTTCGACGAGACTTCGGTTGAGTCGCTTCGAAACGAACCGCGCACGTACGCGCGTGTGTTGATCGTCGTCGATGGCAAAGAACTCACGAACGCCGCGGGCGCGAAACTCAAAGGTGCCGCTGGGAGTTTTCAATCCTTCGACGAACGGCCGGGCTTCACCATCAACCTTGGCAAGTTCGACGGCACATCGCGCTTGCACGGCATGCGAAAGTTTCATCTGAACAACGCCGTCCAAGATCCAACGCTGCTTTCCGAATGGCTCGCGAGTTCCATTCTGCGTGAGTCTGACGTGCCCGCCACGCTCGTCTCGCACGCGCGACTCAAGGTGAACGAGCGCGATCTCGGCGTGTATGTCCTGAAGGAATCGTTCGACGAGGACTTCCTTCGGCGCAACTTTCGAAACGCTGCGGGCAATCTCTACGACGGCGGATTTTGCTCGGATATCGACAGCGAACTCGAACGCGATGAAGGCAAGGATGAAGGTAAGGATGTTGGCGAGAACGGCGAAACACGCGCGGATTTGCGTGCACTTGCCGATGCGTGCAATGACCCAGACATGAAATCGCGCTGGAAGAAACTCGAGCAACTCGTCGATGTGCCAGCGTTTATCCGCTTCATGGCGCTCGAAGCGATGTTGAGTCACTGGGATGGATACTGCTACAACAGCAACAACTATCGCCTGTACTTCGAGCCCGCGAAGCGCGCGCGTTTCATTCCACACGGCATGGATCAGTGCTTTCAGGACCCTGGCATGTCCATCCTCGATATGCCGCGCGCACTCGTCGCGGCAAGCGTGATGAAGAACCCAGAGTGGCGCAGCGACTATCGCCGCGAGATCGTGCGACTCCTGCCGGAGTTCGATCCGCAGCGGCTCATGAAACGGCTTGAACCCGTGCAAAAGCGCGTGCAAGAGGCACTTCGCGCGTACTCAAACGACGCTGCAGATCTCCAATCGACGGAGGCGAGTGCACTCGCGGATCGCCTCGTCGCGCGCGCTCAGAACTTGCTCGAACAGCGCAACGCGCCGGAGCCAAAACCGCTCGTTTTCAAGCCCGGTGCTGCCGTTGTGATCCGTGGATTTCACGGCATGAGCGAAGTCGAAGATGCGAACGTCGAGGAAGTCGATGAGAACGGTGCGCAGTGGTATCGCGTGACGGCCGGTCCGAGCGGTCGCTGCATCGCAGGATTTCGCCGCGGCGTTTTGCTCGAACGCGGCCGATACCAGTTCGAGGCTCTCGTTCGCACCGACGGCGTCATCGCGCTCGATGCCCTGCAAGATGAAGGCGCCCCCGGCACAGCCGCAGGCATTCGCACCTCAGGCGCACCACGGGGCGAAGGCGCATCCGGCGGTGGCGAACGTGTCATGAAGTTTGAGTTCGAGGTGACGGAGTCCACCGCGGATGTGGAACTTGTGCTTGAACTCCGCGCAAAGCGCGGGACCGCCATGTGGCGCGCCGATTCGATCACGCTCACGAAGCTTCGACCACAAACGAAACCTGCGACCAAACCTCAAACTTGACCTGCACAATCGTCCCGCGATGGCTGAATTCCGCACGATCAACGCGCCGATACTCTGACCGCCGAATCTCTTCGCATGTCTACCGAACTCGCCATTCAACGCGCCCTCGAAGATGCACGCCAAGGGCGACTTCCGCAGGCACTGGCCGCGATGCGCAGCCTTGCGCAGCGAAAGCCGAAGGACATGAACGTCGCGCAGATTCTCGGCTTGCTCCTCGCGCAATCGGGCGAATTCGAACAAGCGCGCCACCATCTTGCACGCGCGGTTACAGCCGAGCCGCGCGCGCCGGGCTTTCGCAACAACTTGGCAAACGTGCTGCTTCAGATGGGTCGTAATCGTGAAGCCGCCGAACAACTTGCGAAAGCGATCGAACTCGATCCGACGTATGCGCGCGGGTGATCGACATGCGTCACGCGTCGGCGTCAGTTTGCTTGAGAACGTTGGACTGCGAGATTGCATCGCGCACGACGATGCGCATTTCGCAGCAATTTGCGCGGCTCTCACGCGCGACGCCGCGCACCTACGCACACTTCGCGAAGGAATGCGCGAACGCGTACGGGTATCGAACCTCACCGATGCGAACGCGTATCGTGCGCATTTCACAAGTGCAATGCGAATGATCTGGCGTGAGCGCTGCGCGCAAGCGTGAGCGCTTCGCTTCAGCGTGAGACTGCGAGCGGCGAGCATCGCTTTGCTCTCAGCCGAGGCTCTTGTAGACCTCGCGTACAAGTTCTTCGCGCACCTTCGGGAATTTCCGCGCTTCCATCACCTTCGCATCGCAGAGAAAGCGATACCAGTGTGCGTGCAGGAAGTGATAGATACGCCCTTCTTCGCCGTCGAGAAAGCCGAGTTGCAGGTAGTAGCGCCAGAGGAAATACAAGCGTGATCGCCACGCAGAAGGAACGCGCGCGTACACCTTGGTCTTGAACCAACGAATGCGTTCTGCGTGCGAGCCGAAGAGTCGCGGCTCCACAAGTCCAGGCATTCGAGATGCTGCTTCGCGTTCGAGCAAATCGAATGCTTCGCGATCGGAGTACCAGTTGTGCTTCGCAATCCACCAACGAAGCGGCTTCGTATTGTCGTCTTTGATGTCGCCGTCGGCCCGCACAACGCGGCCGCGCACCACCATGTGTTCGTCCATCAACGCGAGTTCGCAGGTCACGCGTCCCGAGCGGAAGATGCGCACGTGATGTCGCGGATACATCCCACCGTGGCGAATCCAGCGTCCGAGGAAGTACATTCGTCGGCACACTTCAATTCCGTCGACATCGGAAGCGACTGCACCGAGATGCGCTGCAATCCATGACGCGAGCTCAGGCAACACCTCTTCGTCGGCATCAAGTCGAAACGTCCACGTCGTGTCGATACCAGTCGAGGCAAGACCCCAATTGAGTTGCTCCGCGTAGTTCCGCCACGGATGCTCGTAGACATCCGCCCCTGCTGCGCGCGCGATCTCGATCGTGCGGTCGGTGCTTCCAGAGTCCACCACCACGACGCGTTTCGCGAATGCGCGCACGCTCGCGAGCGTCTTCGGGAGGTTGTCCTCTTCGTTCTTGGTGAGAATGAGAATGGTGATGTCGGCTGGCATCGCGTTCGGGTGGCCTCTCGGCCTGTGGTCTCTCAGTCCGTGGTCTATCGGCTTGAGGCCGCGAGAACGTTCGGAAGGATTCGACGCGATCGCCG
>JAIYCA010000285.1 GCA_027488265.1 Planctomycetaceae bacterium | reverse complement strand
GTAGATGGCGATCCGCCGGCGAGCGCGAACTGCGTCGCAGATCGTCGCAGCCGCAGCCGACATGCCATGCATATCTGACGGGACTTGGAGATGGTTCACACGGGGGTCGAAAAACGCCTCCCGCGCATCCTTCTCAACAATGCCGCGCGCAGCGAGCAAGCGGTCGACGAGCCGCGTTCGCGCGGCCGCATTCCAAGGCGAACCCGCGCTGGGAACCTCGCGACTCTTTTCGGGTCGAATCCACCTTTTCGCGGGGAACTGCATCGGAGCGAGTGTAACGCCCGCGTCGATGCGCTGGCATCGAGGTCGGGGCTCGCGCGGGGCGCGTCTCCCCAATCGCAATCTTGCCATTTTTCGGTCCGTTTCAACCCTATCGGTCGAGATGCCGATCTACCCTCGGCCCCGCGCCAGTCGGCGCGCAGTCGGAGGCAGGCATGTCCATTGGATCCGCAGCAACTTCTACGCGTCGCTACAAGACCATCCTTCTTTTCGGCGCTCCAGGCGCTGGAAAGGGCACCCAAGGCAAGATTCTCGGCAAGGTGCCGGGCTTCTACCACCTCGCGTGCGGCGACGTGTTCCGATCGCTCGACATGGCCTCCGATCTCGGGAAGAAGTTCATGGAGTTCTCGTCGCGCGGCGAACTCGTGCCAGACGAACTCACGATCGAGATGTGGCGCCAGAACATGCACGCGCAAACCGTGCTTTCGATCTACAAGCCAAACGTCGACCTCCTCGTTTTGGACGGGATCCCGCGCAACGTCAATCAAGCGAAACACGTGGAGCAGTACCTCGAAGTACTGACGGTGCTCCACTTGGTCTGCCCCGACATTGAGGCGATGGTGACGCGCATGCGTCGCCGCGCACTCAAGGAGAACCGCATCGACGACGCCGACGAGAAGGTCATTCGTCGCCGCTTCGAGGTGTATGAACGCGAGACACGCCCCGTGCTCGACTTCTATCCGAAGTCGATCGTGCGCGAAGTGAACGCGATGGGCTCGCCTGCTGAGGTTTTGCAGCACGTGCTCGAAGTCGTCGTCCCGATTCAGAACGAGCACTTCCGCAATCCGCTCTCGTGATGTGGTGCGACGCGCCGCGACGCGACGTCATCAGAGACGTCATGAGAGACGTCGTACAGAGGACGCCGCAAGCGCTCAATTCTGCGCTTCGCGAATCTCCGCCTCGAGTCCCTTGAGCGTCGATTCCACCGCCTTCTCAAACCGCGCGAGGTCCGCGTCGGTGCGATTTGGCGATGAAAGCGTTGCATCCATCTGTCGCTCAATCGCGTCCAAACGCGCCCTGAATTGCCGGACCAAATCAGGGTCGCCGCCCTTCAATTGGAACTCAACAAGCAGCGAGCGAAGCGAATCGATCGTGACCGGTCCCTCTGGCTCGGCGCCCGGGAGCCCACGCTGGATCGACACCATGCGAGGTCGAGGAAGAAACCGATCCGCCGCCGCCTGCGCGGTCGCCGCGCGCTCAAGCGTCATCGGATTGAAGACAAGAGGATTGACGGGATCACCCTTCTCAACAAGGTCGTCCGTCGAACCCAAGCGCAACTTCACGTCGAGTTGCTGCGTCACTTCCGCGCCATCTGCACCAACGATGGGTTTCCCCGCTTCATCGCGCTTCACACGGCGCACGACCAAGTCAACTTCGTTCCCTGGTTCGAGCGACTGCACCTGCCGAATCAGATCATTGCGGTCCTTCAGCGCAACGCCATTGACCGTCGCAACGATGTCCCCCGCTTGAAGGACGTCCGCCGCAGGCATGCCGGCGACAACGCCCGTGATCCGAACGCCGTCTCCGCCCATGACGAGCGTTTCCATCCGAATTCCAAGCGCACCACGCGGAGCTTTCAGAATGCGATCACGCAAGATGCTGACGAGGGTGTGCCGCGCTTCGATGCCGAGATCGCGCCGCAGAAGAAGCGCCATAAGTTCATTCGGCGAAGGCTTGCGCGCGAGAATCGCATCGCGTGCGGCGGCGCGTTCCGCGTAGTTCTCTTGATCGAGCGTACGCGCGAGGCGAAGAAGTTCGGGTGCAACATCAATACGCGCCAACTCAGCGTCGGTGGGCAAACTCGCCGTTGGTATCTGCTGCGGCGCGACGAAGACTTGGACGCCGGGACGCGGACCAATCTCCACTTGCGCCATCGCGGCTGCCGCAGCAAACAACGCCGCGGATGCTGAAAGCGCACAGACGCTGCGCCGAGTTGTTGTTCGGTTCGTTTCGCGCATTCCAACAGCGTAGCAGGAGACCTGCGCCCATCGAGCAGCATGGCAAAAACTCGAGCGAAGGCCTGAGCCTTCAGCGTTCCCATGTCGATTCTGTGCATTCGATGTCGCGATGTAGCGCTCTTTGCCTCGATCTCAAGCCGGAGATGCGCGCTTTAGACTTCGAGCGTCGATGAAATCGCACGCGTGCGTTCGGCGATCCAGTCCATCATGTGCACGGTGGCTTGTAGGAAAGGTTCCGCGGGAATGCCCGCAAAATCACCATCACGGGCGATCGGCGAGAACGCTTCCGCGACGATCGCCGACAACATGAGCCACGGAATGAATGGCGCCATCACGCGCGTCGGATTGTGACTCTCCACCGCATATCCCGCGGCAAAACCGCGGAGATTCTCGGAGACCAATCCAACCGGCCATTTCAACGGATCCTCGCCTTGTCGATGGCGCACGGAGAATTGCAGCATCGCATTCGCGACTTCCGCGGCGATCGCCTCGAGTCGCACGCTGTCAAAATCAATCACCGCCACGAGCTGATCACTCGCCCACAGCGTGTTGCCTGGGTGGAAATCACCGTGACAAATCGCGCCGCGCTGCAGCGGCAGTCCCTTCACCGTGAGTTTCGCTTCGAAACGGTCCATGTGCCCACGAACGGCATCGAGTGACGTTTGGAGTCGCGCCTGTCCTTCGTGCGGTGTGCGTTCCTTGGCGCGCTCGGCACCGAGATTGAACGCATGACGAACTCCATCGATATCGGTGAAGCCACCTTGCGGCAGTTCTTCGAGGAGTTCAAGCCGCGCGAAGGCTGCGTGCATACGCGCCAAGACACCACCGGCCGCGCGTGCCTGCTCAGCGTGGCGCTCGTAGCGCGTGCCTTCAACCCACTGGTGCAATTCGTAGAGCCGATCACCGAACTGGAGCAGTGTTCCACCAGAACGTAACGGAACCAGCCGCGCCACAGGCACGCCACCCGAGGCCGCGCGCGATTGAATCGTGTGCCCCGCCGCCGCGCGCTCGCGATCGCGGTCGAGCGAACGACCGAGCGCTCGGCGCTTCAGCAAGTAATCGCCGCCATCCGCGCTGACTTTCAACTTCGCCGCACGACGCGAGCCGCGTCGATACTCGCGAATCTCGCGAAGGACGCCGAGGTCGTAGTGCGACAAAACCTGCGCGATCTCACGTGCGTGAAACTTCTCACGAACGAATCCCTGCGGCTCTGCGGGCATCTCGCCGAAGGCATGCCCGTGAAAAGTCGCATCGAAGTGCGGGTCGCCGGAACTCCCTGCGCTCACTCGCGTCTCCTACTCAGCGTTCGCCGCTTGTTCTTTGATGCGATCGATCGCAGTCTTCATCTCGACAACGCGCCGCGCAATCTCAACATCTTGCGACTTCGACGCAATCGTGTTCGCCTCGCGCAGCATCTCTTGCGAGAGAAAGTCGAGCGTGCGACCAGCAGGCTCAGCGTGTGATGGAGCGATGACTTGCGCGAATTGCGCGAGGTGCCCACGAAGTCGAACGACTTCTTCCGCGACGTCAGATCGCTCGGCGAATACCGCGACTTCGCGCAAGAGATCTTGTTCGGCCGCGGTCGCGCCAACTTCCGCGAGGAGGGAGTTCATACGCGCGCGTAGTCGATCTTGATAGGCGTTCGTCGCATGCGGCGCACGCGCAGCAACGGCATCGAGTGCGTTTGCAATCACTTCGCCGAACCGCGAAAGCTCGCGCGCAATGCTTTCACCTTCGCGCGAGCGCATTTCAAGAACGCGCGTTGCTGCTTCTTCGACGAGTCGAAGGACAACAGGCCGTGCAAACTCGACAATCTTGTCGACGCCATCAGTGCGAAGGACGCCAGGCACCGTGAGAAGTGCACCGAGATCGACGGTCGCGCGATCGCGCAATTCGACGGGAAGCGCCGCGAGAAGCGCTGTGAGTGCTGTGCGCGCGGCGTCCGGATTCACTTCCGCCGCAGCGACTGCGCCACCTGGAACGAACCGCACGAGCACCATCACGCTGCCGCGACCGAGCCGCTTGGCAATGACCGTCTCGAGCTCGGTTTCGAGCGTCGAAAGTTCTTCGGGAACGCGAATCGTCGCTTTGAAGAAGCGATTGTTGACGCTCTTGATTTCGACGGCGAAACGGCAGCCCTCCGCTTCCGCGGACGCGCTGCCAAAGCCGGTCATCGAGCGAATCATCGATTAGCCGCCGTTGCCTGCGGGCGCGGGTTCCGTGGCGGGCGTCGTTGCAGGTTCCGTCGCAGGCGCTTCGGCTGGAGTTGTCACAGGAGCCGTTGCAGGAGCGGTGCCTTCGCTGGCAGCTGGCGTTGCGGCGCCTTCCGTCGTGCCTTCCGTTGTGGCTGGCGCTGCAGCGGGCGTCGTACCTTCGGTGGTTGCAGGAGTGGTTGCAGGAGTCGCTGCCGGATCCGTCGCGGGAGCCGCAGCCGGCGTCGCAGGCGCACGCGACTGCATGTTCGACGTGATGTTGAGGCCAATCGCGAGGAGGAGATAGATCGCGAAAGCGGTAATCGTCGCGACTGTAAGTGCGTCACCGGTACGACCACCGAACGCCGTGTCGGTTCCGCCACCGCCGCCAAATGCGCCGGTCAGTCCACCGCCCTGCGGTCGCTGCACAAGCACGATCAGCACAAGCGCAATCGAGACGATGATGAAGAGGACGGTGAGGATTCCGAAGAGGACGTTCATGGCGGTTCCTAAATCTCGGGGCAGTGATTGCGGGGCAATCTACGTGGGTGAGCTCCTCAGAGCGCACTGCACCGCATGCCCGTTCAGTTCGATCGTTCCGTCACCTTGGCCGCGGCAGCCGCAACGATCGCGGCGAAGTCCGAAGCGATCAGTGAGGCTCCTCCGACAAGGCCGCCGTCGATCTCTTCGCGGGTGAAGAGTTCGGCGGCGTTTTTGGCGTTCACCGAACCGCCGTAAATGACACGGACCGACTCGGAGAATCGAATATCATACAG
>JAIYCA010000310.1 GCA_027488265.1 Planctomycetaceae bacterium | reverse complement strand
TGGCACTGCGACACTTCCGGCGAGACCTGGTGCATGTGCGCCCGGTCGAACATCACCGGTCGTGTCTTGTTGAATGTTGCAGGAGTTGACAGCGCACTTTCGCTCGGCAGCGAGGCCCGCCATGCCCTTCCCCATCGGTACGAATTGCACGATCGCAAGCACAGGCTCGGGAATACCGATCGCAACGCGAAGGTGCAGCGCGCCGTCGGTTCCGATTGCGTGCACCGTGCCACTGTCGGCGGCGAACTCCCGAAGAATGGCGGCGAGCAGTTCGAGATCGTTGGAGGAAAAACCTTGCTGCGCGGGTTGCATGTCGCGAGGATAACGGGGTGCGCGCAGAAGAACGGCGTGCCAGACAGTGCACGGCACGTGCCATGCAGTGCCAGGCACTGGGCGGCACGTGCCGTGCACCTCCGAAACGCACCCTCCAAGTAGGATTACGCACGCACGACCAGTCCCACCGAAGAGCTGCCCCATGTCGAACCTGATTCTCGCCATTCCCGACTGGTTGGTCATGCCCGTCCTCCACGCGAGCACGCCGCTTGCCGCGATCGCGCTCGTCTTTCTTGGCATCGGACTTGGCGGCCGACGCGAGGGGCTCGACATCCGCTGTCGACGTTGCCGACATCAATATGTGTTCGGCCAACCGGTTCCCGCGGCTTGTAGCGAATGCGGCGCAACAACGACCGCAAAGCGCGCCCTTACCGTCGGTCTGTGGCGGCCTCGCTGGGGAGCGCTGATCGTTGCAGTCGTGGGCATCGTATTCGTGCCAACGATGTACGGCCTCGCACTTTCACTGCCCGACTTGAAAGCGAAGGCGCTGCGATCGGGTGGCATCGATGTCGCCATCGACGTGGCTCTGAAGAACCCGCAACACATGGAGATGGAGCGACTCCATGAGATGCTTCAAGCGCCGACCGAACAGGGAACTGACACGGCATGGCTTCGCTTTGCGGAACGAATCGAGCGCGAACCTGAAGTTCAGGCACTCGCTGTCGCATATCTCGCTCATGTCGTGACGTGGGGCGGAGCAACCTCGACGCCCTCACTCCCGAGCGATGAGGCGTCTGAAAGATTCGGCCGCGCACTCGCAGTTGCACTGCGCGCGAATCCCGCGCTTGCGGCTTCGTTTCCGCGCGCATTCGGTGCAAGCATGAGGCTTCCGCCGATTCTGCTCGAGCCGATCATCGCGGATCCAGAAGCAATGCGTGCATTTCTGCGCGGCCCTGTGATTGCCGTGAAACATGTACCTAGGCAATACAGGGATGAGACTCGAATCGCGCTCGTCGAGGAAAGTGTCGAACTGTTGCGCCGCAAGTTTGCGCTGGAATCTGCAGATGTTTCCTACGGTCGACGCGACGGTGCATCTGTTCGCATGATGTCACTCGTTCCAACGATCGAGGGGAAGTCGCGCACATACGAACTTGACGCGACGTTTGGAACGGACATTCCGCTTCGTGCGCCGCTCGCCGACGCAGAGTGGGATGGCACGCTACGCATCGAGGCGCGCGTTGGACACGTATCGGCTGGTCGGCTCGGCCGGCGAACAACCCCGATCGAACCAGGCACACTCGAAGGCGTCGTCGATCACACGTGGGAGATTCGTGTGGAACGCGTCGATCCAACGAAGCTCCGCGCGGTTCCGGCTACGGATCCGAACGCGAGTGAAATGGTGCGCGCGTCACTCGAACCACTCATGGTGAACATCGTCGCAAACGCCGATGGCGTCCCGAGCGCATCATTCACGCTTGAGAACTTTGGTACGGTCAACGGATTGGTTGTTGCGCTCTCCGCATCGATCGAGCAGGAAGAGCGCACGTGGCCCGTCGCAAGGGGCGCCCCAAATCGAGCCCTCGGCATTCAACCGACACTCCTCGATGGTTTCGAGATTGGCCGGCCGTACACGCTCATACTTGAGGGCGTTGCACCGGAAAGCGCGGGGCGGCTTGAGGACTTCACCTATCTCGCAGGGCGCTGGATTGCGAAGTACGACGGCACGCGTCGCACGCCGACGCAGGTGATCTACACAGTGGATCCCAATGTGCACGTGAAGCAAACACCGATCACCGAGGATGGCATGCAAAGCCGCCAAGGTCGAGTCATGCAGGGCGCGACCGTCGGACCCAAACGACCGATCGTGGAAGCACCGGCGGCGGCAAAGCCGTAGACGCCGTCGCGACGGTTCCGGCAGTGCACGGCACGTGCCATGCAGTGCCTGGCACTGGGTGGCACGTGCCGTGCACCGTTTCGATCTGCACCGCTTGCACGTCGATCATTCACTCGGTGACGGCGCTGCGCTTTTCGCGCGCTGCGTCAACACAAAGACGCCGTGCTTGTTGCCGACAACAACGTCCGGCCGTCCGTCGCCGTCGAGATCACCCGTCCAGAACTGCGTGCCGACACCGCTGTCCTCATCGATCCGATGCTGCACGAAGCGCGCACCGCCCGGCGCTGCGGCATCGCGGACAAGCTCGAACCACGCGAGAATCGGAGGCGCCATCGGATCTTCGTCACCCATCGGGCCGTGCGCCCAACGACGCTTGCCCGTCACGATGTCAGGAAGTCCGTCGCCATTCATGTCTGCGATGCGAAGCGCGTGCAATTGGCTGAAACCCCCAATGAAGCCGTCGCGCGGCGCGTTGTCGGCAGCCGTGCGACCGAGGATCACGCGCTCTGTGAACGTTCCATCAGCGTTCTGCTCAAACCACGAAAGTCCGTAGCCGTGCGCCTTGATGCTCGTCACGACATCGGCGCGCCCATCGCCATTCACGTCCAGCGCGTACATCTGCGCGCCGCCTTCGCCAAAGTTTGCTGCGTGGAACTTCCACGGTTCGTCGGCTGCATCTGGTGCGCGCAGTGCTGGATTCGGCTGCTCGTACCAACCGCCACTCGTGAGGATGTCGATGCGTCCATCGCCGTTCACATCGCCGGCGCCGTATCCATGCGTGTACTTGTGAATCGCGCGATCGCTCTCTGGTGACTTCGCCGTGATCGCGCGGAAACGTGCTTTCTCAAGCGGTTTCGTCCAATCGATCTCCGCAAACCCGAATTGCCCGTTCGTGAAGCAAAGGAGTTCAGGTCGACCGTCGCCCGTCACGTCGACGAGGTCCGGCGACTCGCCGTCGGCCGCATCGAAGATGACGTGCCGCGCCCACGCGCGATCGAGCTGCGCTTGCGGTTTCGCGGCGGCGCCGCCTTCGAAGGCCTCGCGAGAGTCTTGCACCTCTCGCGCGGGATTGATGAAGACCGACGCATCACTTCCGGGCCACGAGTACACGAGGATGTCGGGCCAACCATCCGCGTTGAAATCATGCGCGAATTGCTCGAAGTAATCAGAGTACCCCGTGTCGGCGCGATAGGGTTCGCGCGGCGTGCCGTCGCTGTTCATGCGCGGCGGCGCGAACGCGATACGCGCGGTGAACTCAGGCCCGAACCAGATGAAACGCCCCGCAGACACGTCGCGATGTCCATCGCGATCGAAGTCGGCAACGCAGCAGCCCTCCGCAACGAAGTCCTTCGACAGCGTGTGCTTCGTAAAGGCGGGCGGTTGCTGCGCAGCGCAGGTCGCCGTGAGCACGAGTGCAAGGGTGTTCATGTCGTCATGTTCTCCGCCAGATCGATCCGCAGCACGAGCACGGCTCGTAGAACGGCGACTCTGGTACGCGCACGATTTCGGTCGTGCATGTCGGGCAAACTCTTTTTGCAAGAGCCTCCTTCACGGACTTCTGCACGCGACGCACGCGCGAGTTTCGCCGCGCACGGACGAACACTCGGACCACGATAAAGAGAAAGAGGCTCAATTCGATGAGAATGAGCGCGCCATCCATCATCGGCCCGAAGCCTCCACTGAGAAGTCGGAGCGGCGTGACGGCCATGGCAATCGCAAGCGCCGCGAAAGACATCACAAACATCGCCGTAAGAACGAAGATTCCCGCTCGACCCGCGTCAGCAGCGATGTCCTTTGCGATCGTCCCGCTACTCCTGCGCGCGCCCGCGCCGGTCGCGATGTAGCGCTCCATGTTCGCCGCGTCGATGGTGAAATCCTCAGAGCCTGCGCGAAGTGCCCGCGCAAGTGCGCGACGACTTCGCCAACGTGCGACACCTTCGACCGTCGGGAACACGCTTCCGAGCGACGCTCCGTCGGGCGTAAACGGCGCGCGCGTTGCGGTGATCGGCCAGTTCGCGCCGCATTCTGTGCAGGCACAGAGCGGCGTTTCTGCAAAGTCGTCGACACCGTTGCGCGGCGGTTGCACTGGCGACGCACCGCGCAACGCGTGCCCACACGCTGCACAGAAGCCAAGTTCAAGCAACGGCACCGTCGCCTTTGAGCCACGATGGCGGAAGACAAACCACCAGCGCATGGCGGTGTACGCGACCGCCGCCACAGCGAATGGCATCAGACCGAGAACCCGACCGTCATGGCGACTGATTGGCACGCCACCGCTCGCGGAAAGGAAGTCGGCGAGCCCATAGATGCCGAAAACGAGTACTCCCGCGCACGTCGCTGCAATCGGCGCGTAGCGAAGGAGGAGTTGATCCTCGAGCACGACGTGGAGTTCGGGCTCGGCCGAAGCGCTCGCATCTCCATGTCGCCGCGTCTTGCGCGCAATCGCGGCGTACGCCGCGCGCGTTCCCGGCTGGTCAAGATCGGGCGCGGGCGCGTGCCGAAACGGCGCAAACTCTCGCGGTACGCCCGATGCATCGACGAATCCGCCCTCGCGTGATTTCGCCTTCGTAAGCATCGAAGAAATCGGGTCGTTCATAGCCGATGCGCCGGATCTCTTTGCTCTCCCTCATCGCGAAGCGGTGATGTCACGCGCACGCGCACGCAGCATTTGCATCAATCGAGCGGTCGACCGTCCCAACGGACAAATGCTTCAATCGCCGCGTATTCCGCCAATCCTAGCGAGTCGTAAAGCTTCGCGGTGTTCGCGTTGCGTTGCTCGGCGCGCTCCCAGAACTCGCGTTCATCGGCTCCTGGGAAGAGCGCGCGATCCTTCTGCGATTGATGCTTGAAGATCTCGGTGCGCTTGCGGGCGACTTCGTCAGGCGAGAGCGGCACGGCCATTTCGGTTTGCTCAACATCCCACTCTTGCCATGCGCCGCGGTAGAGCCACGTCGTGCAGTGCTTCGCCCATTCGTCATGCTCGCATTCGCGAAGTGCGCGGAAAATCGCGGCCAAACACACGCGGTGCGTGCCGTGCGGATCACTCAAGTCACCCGCCGCGTACACCTGATGCGGCTTCACTTGGCGAAGAAGTTTCTTCACGATCTCGATGTCATCGAGGCCAAGCGGCTTCTTCCGCACACGACCCGTTTCGTAGAACGGCATGTCGAGGAAGTACAAGCGATCTTCAGGAACGCCGCAGTAAATGCCCGCGGCCTTCGCTTCGCCACGACGAATCAAGCCCTTCAAACGCTGCACTTCCGGAGCGTCGACTTCGCCCGCGCGCTTCGCCTTCAACTTGCGCGTGATGTCGTGTTCCATGCGCTCCGTCTTCGCGCCTTCGAAACCGAACATGCCGTTGAAGTCCGAAGCGAAGTCGAGGAAGCGCAGCGCTTCGGCGTCGAAAACCGCGATGTTGCCCGAGGTTTGGTACGCAACATGCACTTCGTGGCCTTGGTCGACCAAGCGAATGAACGTGCCACCCATCGAGATGACATCGTCATCAGGATGCGGCGAGAAGATCAAGACGCGCTTCGGGAAGATCTCGTCTTCGGGACGATTGATGTCGCCATCTTGCTTGTGCGCCGCGGGCTTTCCGCCGGGCCAACCCGTGATCGAACGCTGCAATCCGCGGAAAACCGCGCGATTAAGGTCGTAGGCATTGCCGCGACCGGCAAGAAGATCTTGCAGGTGATGCTCGTTGTAATCCTCGGCGGTGAGCTTGAGAATCGCCTTTCCCGTGGTGCGCGCGAGCCAAATGACAGCCTTGCGTGCGAGCGCGTCGGTCCAGTCGAGATCGTGATTCGCGCTTGCCCACGGCGCTTTGCAGCGTTCGAGTTCTGCGGCGGCGGCGAGATCGAGATAGACCTGCGCGTTCGCATGTTCTTGCAAGAAGCTCGCGGCAATCGAGTTTGTTACCGCGCCTTCGATCGCACGCGCAACGACAGGTGCCTTGCCCTCGCCAAACGCGATCATCACCACGCGCTTTGCTTCGAGAATCGTTCCAACGCCCATCGTGACTGCGCGCGTCGGCACGTTCTCTTCGCCGAAGAAATCGCTCGCCGCGTCTTTGCGCGTGACACGATCGAGCGTAATGAGACGCGTGCGGCTCGTGCGCGACGAACCTGGCTCGTTGAAACCGATGTGACCCGTGCGGCCGATGCCGAGGATCTGGAGATCAATGCCGCCCGCAGCCTTGATTTCGCGCTCGTAGCGCTCGCACATCGCGCGGACGTCGTCTTCCGCCGCAAGGCCATTCGGAATGTGCGTGTGCGCGGGATCGATGTCAACGCGATCGAAGAGATGCTCGCGCATGAAGCGGTGGTAACTCTGCAAATCGGCTGGCTGCATCGGCCAGTATTCGTCGAGGTTGAAGGTGATGACGTTCTTGAACGACAAGCCTTCTTCGCGATGGAGTCGCACGAGCTCGTCGTACACGCCGGTCGGCGTCGAACCAGTCGCGAGGCCGAGGACGCACTTTTCACCGGCGCGCGCTTTCGCGCGAATGAGGTCGGCGATTTCGCGCGCGACGGTGGCGCTGACGTCTTTCGCACGCTCGATGACGCGCGTCGGGATTTTCTCAGCGGGCGAGGCGATCTCCCAGTAGGCGGGAGTCTTGTTCGAGTTCGTGGCGGACGTGGAGGACAACGTGGAAAGCTTGGCGTTGTTGGATTGCACGTTCATTGGTGGCACGTTCAATGATTGCACGTCGATGGAGTGCGCAGGGGACGTCGCGTCGAGGGAGGTACTCATGGTGAGGAATCCATGGTGGGAATCCATGGAGAGGAATCCATGGTGAGGAGTCCATGGTGAGGAGTCCATGTTGAGGAACGTATGTTGAGAAACTTCTGGTGCGACCGCGATGCTAGCGGAAACCGCCGCCCTTCACCGTTTCAACGCACCGTTCATTTCGCGCGCCGTTCGAGTTAGATCGTCCGCGCTGCGGCGACATACGCCTCGTACGCGCTGCGAACCTCGCGCATCGAATCGCCCCCGAATTTGTCGAGGAACGCTCGTGCCACTTCGAACGCGACCACGTTCTCCATGACCACACTCGCGGCGGCAACCGCGCTCACGTCGCTGCGTTCGTAGGCGCTCTGCACCGGCTCGTGTGAGCCGAACTCGACGCTCGGCATGCCACGCAGCAACGTCGAAATCGGCTTCATCGTGCCGCGAACAACAATCGGCATGCCGTTCGTCATTCCGCCCTCGAGACCGCCCGCGTTGTTTGTCGGTCGCTCGTAACCGAGGCTCGAAGTCGCCGCACGCGCCGCGTCGTACTGAATCGGGTCATGCACGGCGCTTCCGAATCGCGCGCCGCACTCGCGTCCGAGGCCGATCTCGACCGCCTTGAACGCTTGAATTCCCATGACCGCGAACGCGAGCCGCGCATCGAGGCGATCGTCCCAATTCATGCAGGAACCAAGGCCTGGCGGGCATCCAAGGACGTGCACCTCGCACCAACCGCCGACGGTGTCTTTCTCGGTCTTCGCGCGGTGAATCAACTCGACAAGCCGCGCGTCGGTCGCTGCATCGGGGCAGTACACCTCGCTCGCGTCGCGGGCGGCGGTGAGCGCATCAAGTGTTTCGGCACGCACGTCGGGCGAACACCACGCGTCGCACGCGCCACGCACGAATCCGAAGACGCGAATCCCAAACGCATCGAGCACGCTGCGCGCGACCGCGCCCGCCGCGACGCGCACGGCCGTTTCGCGGGCACTCGCGCGTTCGAGTGTGCCGCGGCAATCGGGCACCAGATACTTCAAACTGCCCGCGAGATCCGCATGACCAGGCCGTGGACGCGTGACAGGTGGCGTCTTCACAGCATCGTCGATGCGGTTGTCACGATTCACCACGCGCAGCGCGATCGGCGAACCAATCGTGCGCCCTTGTCGCAATCCACCGAGAAATTCGGCGAGATCGGTTTCGATCTTCTGTCGCGCACCACGGCCGTATCCACCCTGTCGTCGCGCGAGCTCTGCGTTGACACGCGCAGCATCAATCTCGACATCGCTTGGCATTCCGTCGATGATCGCGACAAGCGCGGGGCCATGCGATTCACCGGCGGT
>JAIYCA010000360.1 GCA_027488265.1 Planctomycetaceae bacterium | reverse complement strand
GATGAATCTCGATGGGCAACCCAATGCGTCGCCGATCGAGCAAGCCATCGATGTCGTAACCCTCAGGGACGAGAAGCACGATGGATGCGGCTTCCTTCGAACGACCAAGCCGTTCGAGCGTCCATTGCAAAACTGGCCTTCCAGCAAGTGTTTCCGCAAGACTGCGCGGTGTGCCGAGACCGCCATGCCACGGGTCGACAGGCACGACGAATGCTGCACGAACCTCCACTGCACTCGCGGATTCACCGAGCGCGCGTTCGAGTGCGCCGTCAGATTTCGCGGCGACTGTTGCTTCATCTTCGAGCGGCATCGCGCGTGCCGCGTCGTCGCTCGCTTCAAGTCGTTCGATCGTCGTTTCAAGAAGTCCGACGTACTCTTCAGACGCTTCTTCAATCCAACGAACGTTCGCAATGTCGCGCTTGAACTGCAACTGCTGTCGTTCGATTTCCGTGATTCCACGCGATTGCTCGATGCGACGGTCGGCCTTTGCTCGCTTCAGAACACCGAGTTGGCTGAATTCGTCGAGAAGTCGCAGCGTTGCGAGGCGATCACCAACTTTCGACCGCTCAGTTTCAACGGTCTTCCAGAGTCGATCTTCGCGATCACTCATCGCCGATTCACCAGTCAATTGCGAGAGCGCAGATCCCGTGCGATGCGCCGCCGCGCGAATCACACGGACATCTTCTGCGACTTTCCGCAACTCCTTCGCGGCGAGTTTGAGTCGATTCGCATCGAGTGTTCGCGTCGGAAGCGGGAGTTCAGGCACGCGATTCTGCGCGAATTCAGCAAGAGCTTCCGAGAGTGTTCGGATCTCAGTGCCCGCCTTGCGCACGCCACCTTCTGTCGCGTCGATCGTGCGCAAGCCGCGTCGCTCATCTTGTAGGAAGAAGTACTCGAAGCGCTGGAGATACGTCTCCATTTGCGCATCGGTGTACATCGACTTTCCATGCACATCCGTGCGCTTCACGAGGTGAGAACGATGGCGGACAATGCGCGTCCACTCAAGGTTCTCCATCGTGTTGAACGGATTGAGTTCGGGTGCCCACACCTCGTCGATCGCTGTACCGCGCGCGTAGTACACGCCATCGGTGAATCCGAGATCTTGACCGATGAGTGCGACTGGGTTACAGCCAAGAAACCGCGCGATTTGATAGCAAAGGTGCGCCACAGTCGCGCCGGGCGGGAGCCGTCCCATGTCGCGTGCAAGTGGCCCGAGCAGCGCATCGAGATGCGGCGCAGCGATCGCGCGCACGGGCCCTGGGTAACTCGCCGCAATGACAGGATTTGCTTGTGGATCGATGATGAGCGTGGTGCGCTCGACGTCCTTTGCACGAAGGCCTTCGTAGAACCGACGCGAGATCTGATGCCAGTCGAGGGCGGCAACGAAGTGCGGACGAATGCCCTCCGCGAGCAGCGGTTTCAGCACCGTTTGCGTGGCCACAATCACCGTGCGCTCTTGGACGGCGGGATCCTTCAACAAGTGCAGATTGCGCCGCAAACTCGGGCCTGCGCTCACCACGATGCCGAGATGTCCGCGCGCTGCGCCGGCGAGTGGCGCGAGCCCTTCACCACCGACGTATTGGCGCGCATTTGCAAGCACCGCGCGAATTGTCTGCGCACTCCGCGCGAGACCCGTCGCGGCAGTCACGCGCGCGGCACGCACGGTTTCGGTGATGGAACGCGCGAAGTCCTTCACGCACGGCGCGACGCGCTCGCGACTGGCGGGATGTTCAATGAACTGAACGCCCTGAATGAGGACACCTTCCGCGCCCGCGAATCGCTCGGCGTATCGCCCGAGTTCTTCGCGGCCGTCGAAGATGAGAATGTTCGCAGCGTTGAATTCGCTCGACCAATCCAAGCGCGAGAGAACCGCGCGAAGAAGTGCGACATCCGGCTCAAGCACCACGACAAGCCCTGTGCGACCGAGTCGGCGACAGAGCTCCGCGACGTGATAGCCCAGTCCGAATCCGAGAATGACTGCGACCGCGCGATCGCGAAGATCAATCGCGTCGGCGAACGTCGTGGCCTCCGCGCGCGGTTGATGCTTCGACGCAAGCGATTTACCGAGATAGCTCGCGACGGCCGCGCCATCGGCGGCGGTCGACCACTGAAGCGCAGCGCTCGCCGATGTTGCGACGTCCCCATTCGCAGCCCCACCCGCAGTTGGGGTCGGCGCCGCTCGCAGCGCACGCGCAAGATCCAGATTCCGCTCACCGAGGGCGGCCAGGTTTCGTTCAAGCAACGCCTCTGACGCACTTTGGCCGCTCGAGACGTAGACAACCGACGCGGCGTCGGTGCTCGACGCGGCGTTTGTCGCAGAAGGAGTAGGGAGCGGGGTCGTTGCCATCATCCGTGACGGGCGCGCGACCTCCTCGCCGATCCATCGGCGTCTTTGGGCGCGGCTCCGCCGCATCGGCCGAGATCGACCGAGACGACGAGAAGCATGCAGAAAATGCGATTCCGGCGGTTCGCCATTCGCCTTCTGGGGTGAACGCCTGCGAGAATTCGGTTCCGACGGCTTCTCCTGCACAGGCGAAGTCGGCGTTGCAGCCGCGCCGGGCCTCGTTTGGTTGGCGCCTCGTTCTGTCGAAGCCTCGTTGTGTCGGAGTTCGTCGGCGCGTCCCGCTCCCCCTCGCCCCCAACCCACCACTCACCCATGTACGCGTGGATCTTTGAAAGCCCTCTCCCACTCACCATCGCGCTCGCGACGGTCGGACTTGCCTTGCTCGTCCGAGGTCGCACGCAGCAATCCCGCGCGCTCACGATCGCTGGCGGAGTGAGCGTTTTGCTTGCGAGCGCGGTGTTTTTTGCGGGCCGCTTGGTGACCAGCCCGGGAGAGCACGCTGCGCGAACGACGGAAGCACTCGTCGACCGCGCGGTGGCCGGTGACGTTGAGGGTGCGATGGCGTTGTTCACCGACGACGCAGTCCTCAACTACGGCACGCGCGAAGCGCCCAGCGTTTCGATCCGCGACATCCGCGCCGCGCTCGAGTCGTTGCGCGGGCGCAATCGCATTGAGTCGAACCGCATCACCGACCTCGACTTTGTGACCCTCGACGAACGTACCGGCGAAGTCGAACTCTCCTGCTCGACGGCGGTCGCACGTGGCGATTCTGCGGTTCCTACGCGTTGGATTCTGCGTGTACGGCAAGTTGGCGATGCGTGGCGCATCGATCGATTGACGTTTCGCGCGCTCTTTGGACGCGCGCCATCGCCTGGCATTTGGCGGTGAGACCACTCGCGGCGAACGCGGACGCGAAGCACCGCGCCTCCAAAGGTCAGCGACCTTCGGACGATTCCGGCGCAGCGACAACACTCTCAAGAGGCGGTAAAAGCGGCGGAATCGCGATCTTTCGCAGCGTCCGCGCGTCGCCATCTTCGTCGTGCACTCCCGCGCGAATATCGCGGCCTGAGAGTCGTCGCACACCATCTGCAAACGGGAAGACGCGCACTGCGGTCTCGCCTGGCGCCAGTGCAGTGATCGGCTTCTTGTTCTGCGTGTAGCCATCCGCCACGGCGAACGCCTCGACGTCGATTGGCTCATCCGAAATGTTCGTCACGCGGAGCGTCAAGATGAGGTCGATCGCACCCGACTCGATCGAACGCGCAAGGCGCCACGAATGCTCAATGGCAACTTCGCGGAATCCAACCTCAAGTGGCGCATCGAGCACGGCGCGGAACGGTTCTTCCGCGGTTCCTTCGACGAGGGCGCGCACGCGCGTTTCACCGAAAAAAAACGTGCGTGGCACGCTGAACTGCACCGGAAGCCGCGCCTCGCCGTTCGGCGGCACGGTGAATGCATGCGCTTTCGGCGACATACCGAGTGCATCGGGCGCGAGAATCGTGAGCGTGCCCGACATCGCTGTCGGCCATGGATTCGCGAGTACGAGTGTTCCCTCTTGCATCGCGCGACGTGCGGTCGCAAAGCCCGGATCAACGCGGAATCCCGCGCGCAATTCGAGGAGCGCGCGATCAACTCCTTCGACGAAGACG
>JAIYCA010000011.1 GCA_027488265.1 Planctomycetaceae bacterium | reverse complement strand
GATGGACGAAGACCGGCACACCTTCGCGTGCAAAGTGGCCAGCACTTCCAGCGTGATCGAGGTGGATGTGCGTGACGAAGATGCCTGCAAGGTCGCTTTGTCGGACGCCATGTTCGTCGAGTTGCGCGCAGAGATTGTCGTACGCGACCGCGCAGCCGCATTCGACGAGGACGGGTGCGCTCGGGCCAAAGACGAGGTACGCCGATGCGGTGCCCGGAATCTCAAGATAGTTCGTATCGAGCGTAAACCCGCGCGGCGTGGACATCGGCGCAGCGTATCGATTCAATCGAGCGCGCAAGCGCGGGCTAAAAACAGCGAAAAGTGGCGTGCGGGAGTCGTTCGCGCTCTCGCGGTACGCTTCCTCCATGCCTCGTCCGGCCATTCACTACGTCACGCAGCCGAAGGCTTGGGCAACGATCATTGCTCCAGTCCGTCTTGAAATCATCGAGTCGCTGCGCATGATCGCTCCGTGTTCGATCGCAGAGCTCGCGGCGGCGCTCGATCGACCTGCAGACGCGTTGTATCGCCACATCGCGAAGCTTGAACGCGTTGGCGTTGTCGTCTCCGCAGGCATGCGTCATACGGGCCGACGATCGGAACAGGTGTACGACTTGGTTGCGGATGATTTGCGTGTCGCGTTTAAAGACGCAAGTCAGCGCACGGCGAACAAGGCGTACAACGACACAGTGCAATCGATCGTCAAGATCGTGAGTCGAACCTCGCGTGATGCTTCGGCAGCAGGGCAACTCGCAGGGAGTAGCGACGAGCGCGTGTTGATCGGGAAAATCGAGCACGCGTGGCTGACGCACGAAGAGTTTCAGGCGGTGCGCGCGATGATGATGGGGATCAAGGAATTCATGGACTCGCGCAAGGGTCGTCGCGAAGGTCGCCTGTATTGCGCGGCGTTTGTCGCGCTACCCGTGACGCGTAAGCGCGGTGCGAGTGCACGCACGGAGCGCAGGGCCGCGAGCGCCAAGCGCACAAAGCAAGCGACGCGAACGGGTCGTCAGGAGCGTGCTGCGCGCAGCACGCGAAAGTCGCGCGACGTCGAGTGACGGACCCCGCAGCGTTCGATGCAATCCCATCCCCGGTGGGGGATGTAGTTCCTTCTTTGCCATGGGGCTTGAACTCACCGAGCGAGCCTTTGCCTGGCCGGTCGGGTTACGCCGCACGCCTCGTGGACGGAACGACACGGGTCCATCGCAGAATTCTGCGGCGCTCCTCCTTGACACATGGTACTGTAGATTTTACAGTACTGAAATGCCCGCACCACTTGACGACAAGTTAGAGCGCGATCTCAGCGTCGGGACGGCGTGGTTGGTGGTCTTGGCGACCATCGCCCGCGCAGAAGAGCCCATCCACGGCTACGAGATTGCTCGGCAACTCGCGGAGGAAGCGCCGGAGGGGCTCTCCTTCAAGCAAGGAACGCTCTACCCAATGCTTCGCACGATGGAATCCGAAGGTCTTCTGCGCAGCGAACTGGTTCCTTCCTCGGAAGGCCCTGCGCGCAAATGCTTCACCCTCACCGCCGATGGTCGCCGCGTGCTTGTCGCGTGGCATGACACCTGGCGTCGCACCAACAAATGGGTCAATCGAGTCCTTGGAGGCGTTGATGAACTCCGCTGATCTTCCATCCGGCCAAAGCGCATCTGTTGACCTTGTCCGCACGTATCTCCTTCAACTCGAGCTCGCGCTTGAGAGTTGTGATCCCGCTCTGCGACACGATGCACTGATTGATGCGGAAGAGCATCTGCGCGCCTCTGTTGCCGCGGGAACTTCGCCCGCGCAGGCGATCGCGGAGTATGGGTCACCGGAAGAAATCGCCGCTGCGTATCGATCGATTCCGACGTCGGGTGGTTCGTTGCGGTCATCGATTTCGACGTTGGCGCCCTCGGCGGACAGCCGCGCTGCATCAACTGCAAGTGCAGTTGATGGGGGAGCGAATGTGTCGAGTGCCGCGTCGGCTGCGGCCGCTCATCCCGACAGCGGCGCGGCGTCGTCGCGCTGGCAGCGGATACGCCGCATTCCGCTGGTTGGAGTTTGGTTTCATCCGATCGCGTGGCGCTCGCTTGTCTACTTCGGGATCATTGGCTTCCCGCTCGCGCTCGCCTACTTCGTATGGGTGGTGACCGTCGGCACGATCGCACTCGGAATGCTGCCGATCTTGATCGGTCTTCCGTTGCTGGTCTTCCTGCTCGGATCCGCACGCGCACTGAGCCTTTTCGAAGGCAAAGTTGTCGAGTTGTTCCTCGGCGTACGTATGCCGCGGCGAACGCAGCCAGTTGTCGGCGTTGGCGAAGGTGCGACCCAGGTTGGATTCTGGAGCCGCATTTTGTGCTGGCTTCGCGATATCCGCAGTTGGCTCTCGCTTGGGTATCTCGTCGGAAACTTTCCAGTCAGTCTCGCTGCGTTCACTGTGACGCTGACGTTTTCGCTGGTCGGATTGGTGTTTGTCGCGCTGCCGATCTTGGATCTCTTCGGGTTACCGATCGGAGTCGCGGAGATGGACGACTCGGCGCGCATTCACTTCCTCTTCATGGAAGTCAAGCCTGACGCGGACGGCAAGTTGTGGCTGCCGACCGGAGCCGCACTTCCATCGTTCTTGCTTGGATTCTGCGTGCTCACGGCGACGCTGTGGCTCGCGCGCGGCATGGGTTGGGTGTACGCGCATGTTGTGCAAGCAATTCAGGTCGCTCGGCCGCGGCCTGCTGCGTCGACTCGATGAGTGTTGCCGCGCAGAAGTACCTGCTTGCTGAGGCGAGAGTGACGGAATACGATGTTGTTGTTCGTTCATAAAAAACAACAATAGACTTCACGCTCCGTGGTCGAAGTCGCAGGGTGCCGAAATCCAAAGATCTCGAAGGGAACGCGAGATGAACTTCAGTCCAGCAATTGTCGCAATCACGATGTGTTGCACATCGTGGGCAGCGGAAAATCAACAAGAGGCCGCACCATCATCGATCGCTGCTCCATCGGCGACCACATCTTCAGCGACGAGCGCGCTGCATGCGTGGACGCGACTTGTCACGGAGCCCTACGCGGGGAAGCAAGACGACATTTTCTTCGTCACGCCCGAATTGGGCTTCTACGGTAACGGTGCAGGCAAGATTTTCCGCACGGTTGATGGTGGAGTGACGTGGGAAAAAGTCTTCGAGCAGAAGGGCACCTTTGTTCGTTGTCTCGCGTTCACTGATGCAAAGCACGGTGTGATGGGCAACATCGGTCCTGGCTATTTCCCAGGCGTCACCGACGCAACGCCGATCTACCGAACCGAAGATGGTGGAACGACGTGGACTCCGGCGCGTTCGATCGAGGGTGCACCTGTCGTTGGCCTCTGTGCATTCGATGTCGTCACGGTGCCGTTTATCAACGCTGGAAATCTCGATCATCGACCGCGCATCATTGGTGTTGGGCGTGTGGGAGGGCCGACGGCATTCATTTGGTCGGACGATCTCGGCCAGACTTGGAAGCAAGGGAAGATTCCCGCGATTGGCGCGATGGCGTTTGATGTGAAATTCCTCGATGAAAAGCGAGGTTTCATTGCCTCTGCCACGCATGCAGATGTTTCACAAGCG
>JAIYCA010000073.1 GCA_027488265.1 Planctomycetaceae bacterium | reverse complement strand
GGACTGAGCCGTACGTGTCAGTATCCGCGTCGACGTAGTAGTTGACGCTGTTCACAGCTTCGCTGTCAGCGTTCGCTTCGCCGTCACAGTCGTTGTCCACGCCGTCGTTGGCGCAGTTCTCCACGGCGGCTGGGTGGACCGAGGCGCTTCCGTTGTTGCAGTCGGTGTTGTTGGTCACGCTGCCGGCAATCGCCGTGCAGCTCTTCGTCGCCGCGCCGGCGCCGTAGCCGTCACTGTCGCTGTCCGCGTAGTAGCTCACGCTGTCGACCGCCTCGCTGTCGGCATTCGCCTCGCCGTCGCAGTCGTTGTCCGTGCCGTCGTTGGCGCAATTCTCGGTGGCGCCCGGGTACACGGCGCCGCTCGCGTTGTTGCAGTCCGTGTTGTTCGTCACGCTGCCGGCGATCGCGGTGCAGCTCTTCGTCGCCGCGCCCGCACCGTAGCCGTCGCTGTCGCCGTCCACGTAGTAGTTGGCGCTGTCGACCGCCTCGCTGTCGGCGTTCGCCTCGCCGTCGCAGTCGTTGTCCGTGCCGTCGTTGGCGCAGTTCTCGACGGCGCCCGGGTTGATGGCGGCGCTCGCGTCGTTGCAGTCCCCGTTGTTCGCCACGCGGTTCGCGACGGGCGTGCAGCTGGGCATGCCAAGTCCAAGCGCCGTGCCGTATCCGTCGTGGTCAAGGTCTACGTAGTAACTCGTGCTGTCGATCGCCTCGGAATCCGCGGTCGCGATGCCATCGCAATCGTTGTCCACGCCGTCGTTGGCGCAGTTCTCGACGGCACCCGGATACACCGACGCGCTGGAATCATCGCAGTCCGTGCTGTTCGTCACGCTGCCCGAAATCGCCGTGCACGATTGCGTCCCCGCGCCTGCGCCGTAGCCATCGGTGTCGGCGTCGACGTAGTAGTTCACATAGTTGCTGTCCGGCACCCCGCAGCCGCAGATTCCAGGCTCGGTCTTGAGTGGATCGTTCGGGCAACCGTCGGCCGTGATGGTCAGCTGGTAGTCCTCGACCTCGCCCGACTGGACCGTTCCCGTGGGCGTGGAGCTGCTGTCGGTGCCCGTGTTGTTGGTGCTCACACGGAAGCGCGCGAAGGTCGTGCCCACGGTCGCAGCCGACGGAATCGCGATGGAGAGATTCGTCGTGCCAACGACGACCGTCTGGCCGTTGACCATCCGCTCGCCGCTATCGTCGAAGTCGCCGTCGGCGTTCCAGTCGAACCATGCGCTCAGATAGCCGTTGGCGTTCTGGATGCTCACCGGCACGGTGACGGTCGTGCCCGCGATCCAATCCGAAGGGATCGTCACGCCGTTCTCGTCGTCGGTGTTGTCGCTGTCGTCAAGACCCGCCGCTGCGCTGTTCAAGAGGCCGCCGTCGGCGTCGACGCTGGCACCGAGGCGGATGCCGCCGATCGTGTGCGTGGCGTTGCCGTAGGTCACGGGCGCGTCGCCGATGTCGGCGTTGTCGGACTCGAGCAGGAAGGATGCGGACATCGCGCCGTAGATCAGAGGTGTGGCCCCACCCGCCAGATTCAAAGAGTAAAGGCTCCCGGGCGTCGATCCACCGTTGCGGAAGTAGACACCGTAGGAGGCCCCGTTGGGCTCGTTGTTGAGGTTGCCGTTGGTCGAGTCGTAGTTGCCGCCGGCGTTCGAGATCGAGCCAGTCACGAAGGCCACGTGGCCAGCCGGCTGGGTGAAGCCCGCGGTATCGCTGCTGAAACCAATGACCAACTTGCCGTCGCCCGACTCATCGGGTGCCTGGCCCGCGTCATAGGAAGGAATGGAAAGCGTTGCGTTGCCCGCCGTGCCGCTGGTGACCTGGGCCGTCACGGTGGCGTTGCGAACGAACCCTGTCGGCGTCTGCTCCACGTTCTCGAACACCACCGCAGTCAGCGACGCTTCATCGCCAGCATTGGACGGGGCCGTCACATCGGGCAGCGTGATGGTGACGGTGCCGGAGGCGGCACCGCCGAGTAGTACGGCGATCTCGGTCTCGAAGAGGACGATGTGAAAGCTGCTGGTACTGAAGAAGGCCGTGCCCGCGGGCGAACCTGATGGCGAGGTTGAGAGGGTCAGCAAGCGCGTGTCACCACTCGGCGTACCGCCGATCGTCAACGCGTTCTTCTTCTCAATCGTGCCGCCAGATCCAACGACGCGCGCGGTCACCTGCTGGGTGCTGTTCGTTGCAGGCGGCGTGCCGACGCGCGGCTCGGGCCAGTTGTCGCCAAGACCAGTGCCCGCGGTGTTGGAATTTGCGCCATATCCGGCGGCCGCATCCGCGTTCGAGACGTGATCGCGTTCGAACGCTGGCCAGATGAAGAGCACGCGGTTCTTGCCCTCAGGGATCAAGAAGCTGGTGAGCGTGGGAGTTCCCGAGGCACCCGCGCCGGTCGCGGTAGTCGACGCAGCGTTGAGTTTTCTCACGTCCCCAGCATGAGCCGTTGAGGCGAGACCAAGACACGCCGCCATCAGCGGAGCGATGAACGTCGGAATCGCCAAAGCGTTCACGCCGCATCGAAGCATGCGCGCGGAAGAAGTCGTCAGACCATGATGGAAAGCCGCTGCAATGCAATGCATTTTTGTCGCTCTTTCTTGGCCCAAACTCAAGGGTTTGCCGTTCGATCAAACTCGGACGAGATTCACTCTCTGCGTCACGCGTATGTCCAACCAAGTTGAGTCGGTCGACGCGCGCTGCGTACTCGTGCGAGGCTTTGAGCGTCGCAAGAGTTACAGCACTCGCAGTGGCAGACCACTGCATGCGAAGCAGAAAGGGATTTGAAAGTAGACCGGTCTCCTCAATCACCGAGCAGACGCCGCTCGGCGAACTTCATACACAGACACAAACAACACATGTCCGCCGAAAGACGGTCACGAGTGATCTCTTCCAAAGGTCTGCTCCGAGATGATGGAGCCGCACGATCAGACTTCGCAAACATACTTGTGCTGCGCTGTTCTCCAAACCGAAACGATGATTTGGCAATGGCTTACGTGCAACGCACCCGCTCCGTCGGTCCATAACGACAGCAGGTGCGACCAAGAACTATGAAGGCGGTTTCACTGCACGCGATCGCACTCGCGCGACTTCATCGCGTTTGCACAGCCTGCGAGCGAACTTCGCACGTGCGTCGTCGCAACCGAGCGCATTGCAACCGTTGGAGGCCGCGTCACCTGCGAAGCACGAATGCAAGAACTCTGCTCAAGCGTGGAGGCATACACGCTAGAGCAGAAATGAATCAAGAGGGATCACAAACTCGTCTTGCGAACAGTTCAGCCGCTCACTGCCCCGCGCCCTGCATGTAGTACTGCACGTCGTCGAGGTCGACCCAGCCGTCGCCGTTGAGATCGGCTTGGATGAGTTCGCCCAAGCCTGTACGACGCAGTTCACGCACCGAGATGCGATCACGTGGGATGACTCCGTCAAACGAGCCGCACGTCTCGCCGACACGGAAGAAGTTCACGCCGATAAACGTGAAGTCGACCGTGTTGATCACCGTGTCGCCGTTGAAGTTCGAAATCGCGTCGACGGCCTTACCCGAGCCGCGATTCGCGACATACAACGCGAAATCCGTGATGTCGACCATGTCGTCATCGTTCGAATCGCCCTGCAAGAGCGACGCCGTTGCGCTGTAGCGCCGTGACACGATCGACGTCGACATCGCATCCGCAATCGAGTGCGATACAGCCTTCGCCGTCACGCACGGATAGTCGAGCGCCACTGGAAGCTGCACTCCCGTGATCGACGCTGACGATCCCGTCAGAGTCACCGGCAGGACTTGGATCGACGAGCCCGCACGCACACGAATCGAGCGCGGTGTGTTTGCCGCAATCGCGCCGACGAATCCAACTTGGACATCAAGCAACTGGTGGTTCGACACTGTGATTTGACGTGTTTCGGTCTCGATGTTGCCGAGCGCGTCTTCCGCCGTCCACGTCACGCTTGTCGTACCGATCGGGAACAGGTTGTCCGATGGCCAGGCCGTGGCAGTCGTCGTGTCGGGGTAGGTGATGTCAATGTCGACTGTGAGATTGCCCGAGCAGTTGTCGTTCGCAGTCACCGCCGGATTCACGACCGTGCCGCCGAACGTACTTCGTGCGTCGGCTGCAATCGTCGTCGACGATGGCACACCGGTGAAGACTGGATCGAGGCCGTCGAACGTCACCGCTGGCAGCGCCGACACCGACGGCAGCACCGGATGGCCGATGACCGTGATAATCCGTGTGTAGTACGAGCTGATGGGAGCCGAGTAGACCGAGCCCGACTCGTTGCACGCGTCGGCACCTGACCGAACTCGAAACGTGAGATCTGCAAGTTGCGCGGGGCCCGTCGTCGCCGACGCCCCTGCCGCGAGGCCGAGCGTGTACATCAGGGTGCCTCTGGTGTTGTCGATCGTTTCGAGGACTTCGTTTCGGAACGCTCCGTTCGACACGGGTGTCGCCGACACGAGCATGAGATCGTTCGGATTGAAGTGGATCGCGAGTTGGACGCCCGTCGAGTAGAGGCCGATCGCCGAGACCGACGCGCGCACCGTGAGGGTTTCGCCCGCGATGAGCGTCGTGTCGGCGGAAGGCGTCAGCGTGATGACCGGAGTTTGCTGCAAGCAGTCGGCGGTGCCGTCGCTATTCGCATCAGTATCAACGAGTCCGCAACCGCATGCGCCTGGAGCAATCTTGTTCGGATCGTTCGGGCACGAGTCGATGCAGTCGGCGGTGCCGTCGCTGTCGGTATCCGTATCGGCAACACCACAGCCGCAAACTCCTGGCGCGGTCTTGGCAGCATCGGATGGACATTGATCGTTCGAATTCGCAACGTATCCCGTTGGAGGCGTCGTGCTGCAGACCGAGGTCGTGCTGGAAGGATTGCCCGCCCCGTCGCCATCCGCGTCGGCGTAGTACGTCACAGCTGACGTCAGCGCGTTGTTCGCGGGGCAAAGATCGTTCGACGTGCTGACGTAGCCCGTTGGCGTGCTGCACGCGAGCGTGCTCACCGTCGGATCACCCGCGTTGTCGCCGTCCGCATCGGCGTAGTACGTGTTGCGGTCGGTCGCTTCGGCTTCGGTGTTGATGGTGTCACAGTCGTTGTCAACGCCGAGATTCGCGCAGGTTTCAATCGCGGTTGGGTAGATCGCGTTGTTGGTGTCGTTGCAGTCGCCTTCGGCCGCTGCTTCGTAACCCGCAGGCAAGTCGCAGAAGCGTGAAGCGGTGTTGGTCGTGAAGGTGTCGCCGTCTTGATCGCGGTAGAAGTTCGTCTTGCCACCGTCGGCTGCGCCAGAGTCGGCGTTGTCGGCCAAGCCGTTGCAGTTCTCATCGACGTTGCCTGCATCGCAGATTTCCGTCGCTGCTGGGTTGATCGCGTTGTTCGCGTCGTTGCAGTCGGTGTTGTTCGTGACGCTGCCGGAGATCGCCGTG
>JAIYCA010000043.1 GCA_027488265.1 Planctomycetaceae bacterium | reverse complement strand
CCAAGCGCCAGATCGTGAAGCCTGGCGAGGATTTCGATCCTCTCGCGCTCGGTGAAGGCCCTGTGCCTTTGCCGATCGGGCAGAAGAAGTCCGAGGTCATGGCGCGCTTCGACGTGACAGAAACCGAGTTGCCCCTCGACGTTCCGCTGCTCGGTTCGCTGCGTGATGTTGCGGCGCTTCGCCTTGTCCCGAAGAGCGGGACGCCGATGGCGAAGGACCACGAGAACATCGATCTCTTCTACGACCGCATGACGCTCGTGCCTGTGGGCGTCGTGATGCGCGAAAAGAACGGGAACCGCACCGTTGCGCGCATTTCAAAGCCGGTCGTCAATGGCGAAGTGAAAGCCGAAGATCGCGTGCTGCTCGAGATTCCCACGCCTGACCCAAAAGAATGGGCCATCGACGTGAAGCCGCTCGCGAGCGGCAATTAGGTTCTGTCTGACAGATCACCGAAGCCCGAAGATCAGCGCAGCGCCACTTGTTCCACGATTTCCAAGCCGAAACCGTGCAAGCCTGGCATCGCAGGTCGCGGATGGTTGGTGAGGACGCGCAATCGCGAGATCCCCAAATCACGCAGAATTTGGCCGCCAACACCGAACTCACGGCTGTCCATTGGTTGCGCACGAACACCGACTCCTTCGGTGCGCGTGAGATCTGGCGTATTCACATCATCTTGTGGTCGACGAATCTGTTGAAGCCGCGCGAAGAAGTCTTCACCGCTTCCTTCGGGCCGCAGGTAGACAATCGCGCCGCGACCTTCGCGCTGAATTGCGCGCATCGCCGATCGCAAATCGTCGCCGCTTGACGTGGCACTTTCACCGCGCGCGACACCAAAAATGTCGCCGAGAAGATCGCGTCGATGCATACGAACGAGGACCGCCTCGTCGATTTCAGGGACGCGACCGTGTGCATCGGGAACACCGACGCCACCGAGCGACAGTACGAGATGCGGGACCGGATCGACCGCGCTTTCGTAGGCGAAGAGCGTGAACTCTCCCTCCGGCGTCGTAATGCGCGCACCTGACAACGGTTCGACGCGCTTGACCAACGCTTCGCGTGCGAGGCGATACTCGATGATCTGCTCGACCGAGCACATCTTGAGTCGGTGCTGCGCGCAAATCGTTTCGAGATCCGGCACGCGCGCCATTTCGCCATTTTCAAGCACGATTTCGATGATCGCCGCCGCGGGCCGCAATCCTGCAAGCCGACAGAGATCGACCGATCCTTCGGTTTGACCCGTGCGCACAAGCACGCCACCTGGCCGCGCGCGCAGCGGATTGATGTGTCCAGGTCGGACGAAGTCTTCCGGAACCGAACTCGGCTCAGCAAGCAACTGAATCGATTTCGCACGATCGCGCGCACTGATTCCCGTGCCGACGCCGTGTTTCGGATGACCGTCGACCGTCACCGTGAAGGCCGTGCCGCGCACGCTGGTGTTGACGCCCGTTTGCGGACCGAGATCCAAGCGCTCGCACGATTCCGCGTCCAACGCGACGCAGAGATATCCACCACCGACACGCGTCAAGAAGTTGATCATCTCAACCGTCATCGCTTCCGCGGCCACGACGAAATCGCCTTCATTTTCGCGATTTTCATCGTCGACGAGCACGATCGCTTTCCCAGCGCGCAAGTCGCCGAGGATTTCAGGAATCGAAGCAAACGCGGTCATGCGCCCCTCACATTCGCTTCAACGATGCGTGCATGACGCGACCAAAGTGTGTCCATCAACGCGCGATGGCTCGTAGCGACCGATGGGTCATCGAGCTTCCGTGCAACGACTTCGAGCAACTCGACCAACCAGTGGAAATCGTTCGTTGAGATGAACTCGCGCCCCACGCGCGCTTTCGATTTACCAGCTGCAACGCCGTCGATGTCTTGCATGTTGTGGTAGTTCCCGAGCGGCAAACAGACGCACGTCGACGCGAGGCCGAAACTCGCAAAGGCCGTCGCTTCGCAGGCGCCGCCCGGCATGAGTTTCCGTTGATAGCGAAACGCCGAATGCTCCTTCGCGTGCGCAGCGGCGAGGTCACCCACGCGATTGGTGAGTTCCGGCGTGAAGACGCTCAGACGATCACCAACTCGCACGATGGGGCCCGCGCCGATTGGTGAATCGCTCGGGAAACTGCGGGAATTCTCGAGGCAAAGCAACCGCGCGCCCTTCGGCACCGTGCCCTCCCGCGCGGCGCCAATCGCGCCAATGAAGCCGATTTCTTCGCTGCGCGTGAACAACAATGCGACGTGCGCGCACGAGGCATCGCGCGAAATCGAATCGAACGCAACCAGCGCCGCCGCGAGGGCGGCAAGATCGTCGCAAGCATGCGTGTGCGCGAGTCCATCCTTCACTTCTGCCTTCGGGAACTTCCATCGCGCGATCGATCCTGTCACCACAATCGCGGCGTCCGCGGGTCGCGCGAGGCGCGCCACAACCGTCTTGAATGGCTTGGTTGCAGGATCGGTCTTCGCGTCGAGCGAGATGATGCGCGCTTCGCACGAGTTGCAACCTGCGCGGTCGAAGACTTCGAGCGCAGCACCCACGAAATACGGGTCATTCACGCCGCCACGAAACTCAAGATCGAGTTCCACACCCGCCGCTTTGCCTTTGCCAACCACACGCAAACCTGTCACCACGAAGGCTGGGTGATCGAGGTGCGCTGTGATGAGAAGCGGCTTGATGCCCTTTGCGCACGACTCGAGGAAGTTGTGGCGCGCGATCGTGAGATTGCCGACGCGGTCGCGTGAAAGCACGAGGCGATCGCGGCGCTCAGCAACCCACGCCTCGATGTGTGCGATGACGCGCTCCTCGCGACCCGCCGCCGTCGGAAGCGAAGTCACCTCCAACAAGAACGCTTCGCGCGCGCGACGATCCGCGGCGGAGAGTGCTGCACCTTGGATCTTCGAACCCGCCTGAACGGCGCGTGAGGTCGTTTTGGTCGAGGTGGCCGGCTTCGATTTCGCGCGAGCACGCGAGCGAGACACCTTTGCGGCTCGCTTCGTGTTCGCCGATCGTGCGGCTGTTGCGACTCTTGCCTTCTTTGCGCGCTTCTTCGCGGCCATTGGGGCTCCTTTGGGGCGGCGATGGTAGTCGCCCCGCATCCGATCTGCGTCACGCGTGCGCGCGATGCCTCCGATACCATCGCACCCCTTCCGGACACCGGAATTCGACATGACTCTCCCAGCGACTTCTCACACACTCTCCCCCCGCCCCGCCTGCGACCCAGCGACCGAACTCGACGCACGTTTCCGCGCCGCGATTCGCGCCGTCACAGGCGTGGAGTCGGATCCACAGATTCGGCCGAGTGGCAACGCAAAGTTCGGCGACTTCCAAGTGAATGCAGCGATGGCGCTCGCGAAGGAGCGAGGCACAAATCCGCGCGCGCTCGCGGAGGAAATCTTGAAGTCTGCAGATCTTGCAGGAATCGCTGAGAAGTGCGAAGTCGCGGGTCCTGGCTTCATCAATGTCACACTGACACGCGCGTGCACTGAGTCATGCCTCACGAAACTCGCGGCAAGCGAGACATTCGGCGTTCCAGCGCCAATGGATCCACACGCGGTGGTCGTCGACCTGTGCGGCGTCAATGTGGCGAAGCAGATGCACGTCGGACACTTGCGCGCGACGATCATTGGCGACTCACTCGCGCGTGTCTTCGAGCGACTTGGTCGCAAGGTTTGGCGCGAAAATCACCTTGGTGACTGGGGTCTTCCGATCGCCATGACGCTTGCGAAACTCATTCGCGAACGCGCGGATTTCGCGCGACTTTCGCTCGATGATTTGAACCACGCGTATCGTGGCGCACAGAAGGAAACATCGACCGCCGACCTCGACGCCGCGTATGAGAATCACTGCGGTCCCCATCGCATTGCGGAGTTCGAGATTCAATATGAACCTGCACGCGCGGCGATGGAAGATGCGAAAAAGACGCTTGTTCGCCTGCAATCGGGCGATCCTGAAATCGTGCGACTTTGGGAGCGCCTCATCGAAGTGACGATGGAGCAGGTCTACGAAGCCGCACGAACGCTCAACGTCAAAGTCGGCCGAGAGAACAATCGCGGCGAGAGTTTCTTCCGCGATCGACTTGCTGGCGTGATCGACGCCTTTGCGAAGTCGGGACTCGCAAAGAGCGATCGCGGCGCGATGGTGGTGCCATTCGCAGATCGCGAACGTCCGCTGCTCATTCAGAAGTCGGACGGTGGTTTCCTCTACGCAACCACCGATCTCGCGGCCGTGCGTTTTCGCACGTTTGAACTCGACGGAAGCCTCGTGGTGTACGTCGTTGATGCGCGGCAACGCGATCACTTCAAAGATGTCTTCGACGCAGCGCGCTTGATTGGCTGGAACAAAACCGCAGATGGTGCAGAGTCGACGCTCGTCCATCTCGGTTTCGGCGCCGTGCTCGGACCCGACAAAAAGCCGCTGAAAACGCGCTCTGGCGAGAATTTCACGCTGAAGGATTTGCTCGACGAAGCGTGTGAACGCGGCACAGCCGAAGTCACGCGGCGTGCGGCTGATCCAAACGCTCCGACGCACGGTTTGCCTGCGGACGAACTCGCGAAGATCGGTGCCGCTGTCGGCATTGCTGCCGTAAAATACGCAGATCTCTCGGGCGATCTCACGAAGGACTACGTCTTTGATCTCGATTCGATGATCGCGTTTGAAGGCGATACCGGGCCGTATCTCCAGTACGCACACGCGCGCATCGCATCGATTCTCGCGAAGTCAGGTGAATCTCCCGCGGCAATCGCAGCGGCATCGTTTGCGCTCGCCGAGCCCGCGGAAAAGGCGCTCGCGCTTCATCTCTTGCGCTACGCACAGATGACGCTCGATGTGGGCCGCACGCTCGAGACAAACCGCGTTGGACTCTATCTCCGCACGCTCGCGGAGCTTTTCAACGCGTTCTATCAGTCATGCCCCGTGTTGAAGGCCGACGACCCCGCAACACGCCTCGCACGACTCAAGCTCTGCGCAATCACGCGCGCAATCTTGGCCGACGGCCTATCGCTGTACGGCATCGTCGCGCCCGATCGCATGTGATCCACGCGCGCCGCGATGCCGCGGCGTTTCACTGTCTGACCGTGCTCGTTACGCTGCCCATATGCCAACCCGCAGCGTGCAGCACCCGAATGTCGCGGTCTACGACCATCCGCTGATTCAGCACAAACTCACGATCCTTCGCGAGAAGTCGACAGGGCACGAGCAGTTTCGAACGTTGCTCAATCAGATCGCGGGATTGATGGCGTACGAGGTGAGTCGTCGTCTGGCGGTGCGTGAAAAACCAGTTGAAACGCCAGTCGCTCACACCCTCGGTACTGAACTCGCAGAGCCGACAACCATTGTGCCGATTCTGCGCGCCGGACTCGCAATGATGGATGGATTACTCGCGCTCTTTCCTGAGGCGCGCGTCGCACACATCGGCATCTATCGCGACGAAAAGACTGCGAAACCGGTGACGTACTACGCGAAAATGCCGGTTGATATCGCGCATGGCCCAGCGATCGTCGTCGACCCGATGCTTGCGACGGGCGGCAGTGCGATACACGCGGTGGAACTTCTGCGCGAGAAAGGTGTCCGTGACATTCAGCTCGTATGCCTTGTCGCAGCACCCGAAGGCATTCGCGCGATGCACGCGGCGCATCCCGACGTGATGATCCACGTGGCGTCGATCGATGAGCGGCTCAATGAGCGTTTCTACATCGTGCCTGGCCTCGGTGACGCCGGCGACCGCATCTTTGGAACGCAGTAATGAGCGCTCGCGACTCGCTTTTGAGCGCTCGCGACTCGCTTCGCTTTCGCTCGCTCTGGCCAGCTCCCCTCGGAGTGAATCCGAGGGGGCTGAGGCAAGTCAGGCGTAAGCGCTCGCTTCGTTGTGATCTACGCCAGAGGGAGCCGCCGCAGCGGCGACCGCCACAAAACGTACCTCACTTCGGCGACGTCGGCACCCATGGCACGTCGCCGACACCTGCTGCGTGATTCGCACGGCGCGCCATCGCGAAGAGCAAGTCACTCATGCGATTCATGTATCGCAACGGCCCCGCGCCAACAGGTTCAAGCTGACCAAGCGACACCATCAATCGCTCCGCGCGACGGCACACGGTGCGTGCGAGATGCAAGCGTGCCGCGAGTTCGCAACCCGATGGCATCACAAACGTGCGAAGCGGTGGATTCGCGCCGTCAATTTCGTCGATCCATCGTTCGACCTCGTCGACGTGCGCTTCTTCAATCCGCACGATTTTCGAACTGTTGTTCGCGCCTTCAGGTGTTGCCAAATCGGCGCCGATATCAAAGAGCCTCGATTGCGCCTGTGCGAAGATCGCAAGAAGCCTCGCCTCGAAAGGATCACTTGCGCGACAGCAAGCCATCACCATGCCGATTACCGCATTGAATTCGTCCACCGTGCCATACGCCTCGATGCGTGGGTGGTCCTTGGCGACGCGTGTTCCCGAAAAGAGTCCGGTCGTTCCATCGTCGCCAGTGCGGGTGTAAAGCTTCATGGAGAATCCTTCAGAATGCTGCGCAATGCGTCACACGCTGCACAACGAGCAGCAAAGTTCGGCAACGCCGAGTTTCGTTGAGAAGAAGCGCGCGGATGCGTCGCCCGCTGACTTATACTTCTTCTCCCGCATGTCAGTTTGCTCCCTCCGAATTTCTCATCGCTTTGCCGCAGCGATCCTCGCGCTGCCCGCGATTGCTGTGCTTTCTGGCTGTTTGGTGACGACCGGCCGCACCGTGCGCGAGACAGGCCCGCAAATCTCAGAAAGTGCCCTTCGTGCGATTGAGTACAACAAGACTTCCACCGAGTGGTTGATCGCCGCGTTTGGTGAGCCGCAAAATCGAGTGTGCCTTCCCGACGGCGCCGAAGTGCTGCGTTACGACAGCGACGTGCGAACCACGGAAGGCTCATACTTCTTCATGCTCGCGGCGTCGAGTGCGAACAAGATCGAACGGACGTGCTGGTGGTTCGAAACGCGCGATGGCAAAGTCGTGCGCGCGTGGGGTGAAAAATGCGACCCGATCACGGTCGACTCAATGAGTCCGCCGCCGCCGAATGATCGAGCGGTCGGCGTCTCGGTTCCCGCCGCGGCTGCAACAACCGCGACACCGTCAAAAACGCCGGAAAACGCGCCGAATTCGGGATCGGGTGCGACTACGCCGTCGGCTCCGTGACGCTCGCATCGGGAATCGCGACAAAGTCGGGTTCAACCGCTCGTGCACCCGAAGCGTCGCGCACCGATGTGCGGTAGCCAGGCCGCAACGAAGCAGAGGCAAACGAACCGTCGCGCGCCATGACAAGAAACGCCGCTTGATGATGTGATTCGAGCGGATAGGTCGAGGCAATGCGCGAGACGGCTTCGCGCGCGGCATCCAACGGCGACGCACCACGTCGCATGCACTCGACCGCGAGAAACGCGCCGCAGATTCCCATGATGAGTTCGCCTGTGCCGGTCGCTGTCGCCGCGCCCACCGTGGGATCGACGTAGAGCCCATGCCCGATGATCGGTGAGTCGCCGACGCGACCTGGCACCTTGAACGGCGTGCCGCTTGTCGAGCAACCACCCGCGAGTACGCCGTTCGCATCGAGCGCCAAACATCCGATCGTGTCGTGATGGCGCCAGCGCGCCTCGTCCGCGGGAAGGCCGGCTGGGAGATCACTGGGGAGATCACCACCCCCAAAAAGACGCCCGTCCGCGCCGTGCCGCCGATCGACCGGTCGCAGCGGATCGAAACCGAGCCCAAGCGCGACCCCGCGGTCGCGGCTCTGATCGACGACGCCGCCTTCGCGGCACCACTTCTCGTAGGTCGCCCGCGCTTCCGGCGAGAGGAGTTCCGACTCCCCCATGCCTTGCGCGTTCGCGAACAAATCGGCGTCCGCGCCGACGAGCATGACGTGCGGCGTCCGTTCCATCACGCGCCGCGCAACCGAAACGGGGTGAAGGTGTCGTCGGAGACCAGCCACGCTCCCGCACCGCGCGGGCGAGAGCATGACGCAGCCGTCAAGGCTCACCCGACCGGTCGCGTCGGGTAGCCCGCCGTACCCGACGCTGTCGATGTCCGCGGCCGCGTCTGCGTACGCGCAGGCCGCTTCCACCGCGTCGAGCGCGGCAATACCGCCGACGGAAGGCTCAATAACTTTCTGCCACGCGACTTCATTCGCGCGAAGACCGAACGACCAAGTGCTGACGATGCGCATCAACGCATTGTGCCGTTCACACGCGACCTCCGCGAGTCGACACATTCGTGCGTGCGCAACGACTTTGCACCCACGCATCCGTCGAGTGCTCATCCCATCAGACTTGTGGATTTCCCGACGTTTTCGTGCCTCGGACGCTTGCCTTCCAACGGAAGGAGTTACTCTTCTGTTGACGGCGCCGAGTCCCGTCTCAAGGACTCGGGCATCCGGCAGGTCCGCCGTTGCATGTCTTCGGCCTGCCACCATACCGGCGTCCAGCTGGAACCTCGCTCTGCGGAGTGCACCCGCGATTGAACATCGCGGCCGCGGTCAAGGCTCACCACGCTGACGAGAGACGCCAAACGCGGGACTTTCCCGCAGAAAGGCAGAGTCGATGAACAGCATCATCACTCGCCAGAACCGCAAGGGCGGATTCACGATCGTCGAGCTCCTCGTCGTCGTGTCCATCATCGCCCTCCTCATCGCACTGCTTTTGCCAGCAGTGCAAAAGGGCCGTGATAAGGCCCTCGTGTCCCAGTCGATCGCGAACCTCAAGAACCTCGCGACCGCCAACGAGCTTTACGCTGGTGACTGGAACGACCGTCAGTTCACGATCATGCCGGACGACGCAGGTCTCAAGCAGGGCAACTGCACGACCTACCTCGCCGACATCGCCTGCCCACCGCAGGCGCTCCTCGGCTGGGACGGCAACGCCATGTGGGGATACTTCATCGGTTCCTCCGGTCGTTGCTCATCGGGTGGTTACCCAGGCAACTGCGGTAACTGGGTTGTTCACCAAGCGATCAACTTCGCTCCTGGTGACGGCTACGGCGCGTGGCGTATCCCCGGCCTCAAGGCCTTCCACGACTACGTGAACGGTCGCTTCTACGATCCGACCTTCTTCGCGCCGAAGGACGTCGTTCCGCTCGCGAACGTCTCCAAGTACTTCACGAGCCCCTCGGAATTCACCTACGACGGCTCGGCGTACGAAGACAGCACGTACTGCTTCTCGCCAGCTGCCATGTGGGATCCGAAGGTCCTCGGCAAGACCAACTCGCCTCCGGGTTGGTCGAACCCAACCGGCCTCCCCGCCGGTTACCGCAGCCCGCCAGTCTCGCGCTGCAAGTACCCCTCGCTCAAGACCCGCATGATCGAGCACAACTGGCTCCAGAAGGCGCCAGACCAGATCACCAACCCGAACTTCGGTGGCAACTCGACCCCATGGTTCTTCAACCACGGCTACAACTCTGAGCCAGCCAGCCTCTTCTTCGATGGTCACATCGAACTCGTCGGCTGCCTCCGCGCTCAGCAGGCTGAACAGCGCGCCGGCCAACTCTGGTCGCGCAACACGCCGTTCGGTGCAGGTGGCTACTTCGGTGGTCAGAGCTACGACTTCCTTGTGCGCACCAGCTTCCACGTCCTCACGCTCGACGGCATCGAAGGCCGCGACGTGCTCGGCGCTGAAGGTTGATGCGAACTCGCTGTCGGAGCTGGCATCACATTTGATTCGCTGGAACTTCCAGCAATCGCGTGCAACAGCAAACAACCGCCCACCTCTCGGTGGGCGGTTGTCTTTTTCGTGGCCTTCCAGAAACTCCCAAGGCTGTTTTGAAGTTTGTGCCACGAAGTTGTGCGTTCGATGTCACGATTCCTCAATCACGCCGCGCGCTGTTGCATGATGTGCTTTGAAGTGCTCTGAAAAGTTTCGTGTCGTCGAATCCACGCAGCCTCTTGCGTGGGCCTCGCGCGGCGCATTCCCAAGTTGAGCGTCACCAAGCTGAGAGCCCAGAGTTGAAAGAACCCAAGATGAGAGGAAGCAACATGCTCGAGCAAACCGAACATCAGCACTGCCGACGAGGCTTCACGATCGTTGAGCTCCTCGTCGTCGTCTCGATCATCGCCCTCCTCATCGCGCTGCTTTTGCCCGCGGTTCAGAAAGGTCGCGACAAGGCTTTGGTCTCTCAGTCGATCGCCAACCTCAAGAACCTCGCCACCGCGAATGAGCTCTACGCGGGCGACTGGAACGATCGACAGTTCACCGCATGTCCGGATGACGCAGGCCTCGCGAGCGGAAACTGTTCGCAGTACCTCGCGACCATCGCATGTCCGCCACAGCAACTGCTCGGCTGGGATGGCAACGCGATGTGGGGCTACTTCCTCGGCTCAAGCGGCAAGTGCGCGCAGTACGGTTGGCCTGAGGCTTGTTACAACTGGATCATTTACATCCCGATGCAGTTTGGAACGGGGTCAAACCCAGGTGGCGGAAACAACTTTGGTTCGTTCCGCATGCCGGGCATTAAGTCGTTTCATGATTACGTCAACGGTCGTTTCTACGATCCGACGCTGTACGCGCCCAAAGACATCGTGCCACTGAACGACGTCGCGAAGTACTTCACGAAGCCTGCAGAGTTCACGTACGACGGGAGCGCGTACGAGGACTCGTCGTACTGCTGGTCTCCCGCCGCGATGTACGACCCACGCGTCTTGGCGAAGAACTCAACACCGCCCGGCTACACCAACCCGAATACGTTGCCCGCGGGCTTCAAGAGTCCACCGGTTTCACGTTGCAAGTATCCCTCGCTGAAAACGCGCATGATTGAGCACAACTGGCTTCAGAAGCGCCCGAACCAGGTGACGAACCACAACTTCGGCGGCAACGCAACTCCTTCGTTCTTCAACCACGGCTACAACTCGGAGCCGGCGAGCATGTTCTTCGATGGTCACATCGAACTTGTTGGCTGCCTGCGCGCCCAACAGGCGGAGCAACGCGTCGGAAGCAACCTCTGGTCACGCAACACGCCACTCGGAACGAACGGTTACTACGGCGGGCAGAGTTTCGACTTCCTCGTCAAGACCAGTTTCCACATCCTGACGATCGACGGCATCGAAGGCCGCGACGTGCTCGGCGCGGAAGGCTGACGGACGCGGAGGCATGCATCACTGCGCGCACTGCGAGATCAACGCGCGTTGAACACCTCGGTGCATGACACGTGCCGCGAGCCCAACGCCTCGCGTGAGGGAAGCGAACGCCCCAATCAACTCAAAGTGCCCGCGGGTCCGCAAAGATCCGCGGGTTTTTGTGTGTTAAGCACGGCACCATGCCCGATCGACACATTGAGATCGCGTGTGTTTCGCGTTTAGGAACTGTTGTTTTCAAGTGAAGTGGATCAGCCATCGGGACTTCGATGTCCGGAGGACGTGCCATGGAACGAGTGGATGCGACGAGGAACGTCGGCGACTTCGCACAAGCGCCACGAACACTGCTCACGCCAACCGCCGACGCGCCAACGCCGCGCGACGCACGACCCGCAACGCGCAAACGCACGCTGGCAGTCACCCGAGCAGGCGCCCCTGCCCGCGCCTTCACCGTCGTCGAACTCCTCGTCGTCGTCTCGATCATCGCACTTTTGGTTGCGCTGCTTCTGCCCACGATCGCTCGTGCGCGCGACAAGGCGCTCACCACCCAATCCCTCGCCAATCTGCGCGGACTCGCGGCTGCGAACGAGTCGTACGCGACCGATTGGCAGGGCCGTCAATACACCGCGACCCCCGACGACGTCGGCCTCGCGAACGGCGATTGTTCGCAGTACCTCGCGCAGATCGCCTGCCCACCGCAGCAACTCATCGGTTGGGACACCTTCGGCCTCTGGGGTTACTTCATTGGTTCGAGCGGCAAGTGCGCGCAGTACGACTGGCCGGAGGCTTGTTACAACTGGGTCGTCTACCTGCCGATGCAGTTTGGAACCGCGGCAAACCCCGGCGGCGGCAACAGCTTCGGAAGTTTCCGGATTCCAGGCATCCAGAGTTTCTGCGAGTACGTGAACGGACGCTTCTACGACCCCGCGCTCTACGCACCGAAGGACGTCGTGCCGTTGGCGAACGTCTCGAAGTACTTCTCGAGCGCCGCGCAGTTCAGTTTCGACGGCGTCCACTACGAAGACAGCTCGTACTGCTGGTCGCCCGCCGCGATGTATCACCCGCAGGTGTTCGGCCGAAGCTCGGCGAATGACAACATGGACGGAAACTCGAATGCCAATTCGGGCGACTTTCGCCATCCCAACACGTTGCCCGCGGGGTTCCGCAGTCCGCCGGTTTCGCGCTGCCGCTACCCGTCGCTGAAGACGCGCATGATTGAACACAGTTGGCTCCAGAATCGCCCCGCGCAACTTGTGAATCACCACTTTGGCGACAACAAAACGCCGTGGTTCTTCAACCATGGCTACAACTCCGCGCCCGCAAGCCTGTTCTTCGACGGGCACGTCGAACTCGTTGGCTGTCAACGCGCTATGCAGGCCGAAGAGCGCGCTGGTCGACTCTGGTCGCGTGGCACGCCGCTCGGAACAAACGGCTACTACGGCGCGCAGAGTTTCGACTTCCTTGTCAAGACGAGTTTCCACATCCTGACCGTCGACGGGATCGAAGGCCGCGACGTGCTCGGTGCGGAAGGCTGATGCGAGTGGCGTCCCCCGCGGCGCAACGCATCGACAAGCGCGGCACGTTGATTCGCGCGATACTGCCATCGTGCCTCTTCCGATGCCCGGCTCTCCAGGTGCTGGCAGCGCGTTCACCGCGCTCGGCGCTGTCGTTGGGCCATTAATGATGCTCTTGATCGCGCTACAGAAGCCCGGTCCAGTACGCACGCTCCTCAAAGCCGAAGCAGATTCGCCGGAACGTGCGCGCAAGATGGCAACGCTCGGGTTGAGCGAGCCTCCGCTGTTGCCGTTGATTCGCGCGGGAGTCGTGGTGCGAGAAGCCGACGGTCGCATCTGGGTTGATCGCGCGAAAGCGCGGCGACGACAGTGGCGCATCGGCGCGATCATCGGCGGTGTGATCGTCGTCGTTTCAGGGATCGTTGCGCTCGTTCTCACGCACTGAACTCGGCGCACGCTCGCTTCGACGCGCTACCTTGCGCACATGCAACAGCACGTGCTCTCATCACTCTCGTTGAGTTCCATCCTTCTCGCGATTGCCCCGATCGCGCCATCCGCACACGCCGACGTGCGCGCCGTGGATGCTGCGCTGACCTTCATCGAAGATGACACCGAGAAACCCGTCGCCATGCGCGCGGATCTCAAAGTGTCGTCGGTCACGCTCTACCGCGGCCGTGCGGCGGTCACGCGCTCTGGAAAAGTCGGCCTTCGCGCAGGCGTCTACGAGTTGCGCGTTGGCCCACTGCCAGAAACCGCGGACTTGGACAGCGTGCAAGCGAAGATTGGTGATGGCGCGAAACTCCTCGAAGTGAAGACGGAAACCGTCGCGCTACCCGCGCCGTCGAGTGACAATCCGCGCGTGCAAGAAGCGCTTGCCAAGTGGGAGGAAGCGAAGGCCGTGGTGAACGATCTCACTCGGCAACTCGCAAACAACGGCGCCGCGCTCAAGACGATCGACAGCATCGCGGCGAAGGTTTCGTCGGATGCATCAGACTCGCTCGGAACGTCGCTCGATCCGGCGAAGTTGGAAGCGCAACTCGCGTTCATCGCGAAAGAGCGCGATCGCCTCACCGCGCGCGAACTCGAACTCACGAAAGCAAAGCGTGACGCCGAGGGCCTCGTTGCGATGCGCCAGCGCGAACTCAACGCCGCCGGCGGCGCGCCGCCGAGTGAGCGTTTCGCGCTTGTCACGATTGTCGTGCCGCGCGATGCCGAAGTCGCGACGAATGTGACCTACCTCGTGGCGAACGCAACGTGGCAGCCGTCGTACACCATTCGCGGGAACCCCGAAGCGGGCGCGCTGTCGCTT
>JAIYCA010000198.1 GCA_027488265.1 Planctomycetaceae bacterium | reverse complement strand
TGGACCAGAGTTGCCGATGCACGTCGTGCAGCCGTAGCCGACGGTGTTGAAACCGACCGCGTCAAGCGAGGCGGTCAGGCCCGCGGCGTCCAAGTACTCAGTGACGACCTTCGAGCCTGGCGCAAGCGAGGTCTTGACCCACGGCTTGCGTGTGAGACCGAGCGCAGCTGCCTTCTTCGCAACGAGACCGGCGCCAATCATGACGCTCGGGTTCGACGTGTTGGTGCAGCTCGTGATCGCCGCGATGACGACGGAGCCGTGCCTGAGTTGATACTCGTGGCCCTCAGCGTCGCGCACGCTCACGCCATCGGCGGCAGTCATCGATGTCGCATTCGGAGTCGCAGCGCTCGCGCCCTTGTTGTAGATCTTTCCAAGATCGCGACGCCAACCCGACTGCATATCGCTCAGCGCGACGCGGTCCTGCGGACGCGCGGGGCCTGCGAGCGAAGGCACGATCGTCGAGAGATCGAGCTCGAGCTCGCTCGAGTAGACAACCTTCGAATCGTCCTCGCGCCAGAAGCCATTCTGCTTCGCGTACGACTCAACGAGTTTCACGAGACCTTCGGGTCGACCCGAGAGGCGCATGTAGGCGAGTGTCTGCTCGTCGACGGGGAAGAAGCCGATCGTCGCGCCATACTCCGGCGCCATGTTGGCGATGGTGGCGCGGTTCGCGAGCGGCATCTCGGCAAGACCTGGGCCGAAGAACTCGACGAACTTGTTCACAACGCCGTGCTTTCGCAGCATTTCGGTCGCGCGGAGAACAAGGTCGGTCGCGGTCACACCTTCGGGGAGCTTTCCAACAAGCTTCACGCCGACAACTTCGGGAATCAGCATGTAAATCGGCTGGCCGAGCATGACTGCCTCGGCTTCGATGCCACCGACGCCCCAACCGACGACACCAAGGCCGTTGATCATTGTCGTGTGCGAGTCGGTGCCGACGAGTGAGTCGGGGAAGAGGACGCCGTCCTTCTCCCACACGACCTTCGCGAGATACTCAAGATTGACTTGGTGGACGATGCCCGTCGCGGGCGGTACCACGGAGAAGTTCGAGAATGCGCCCTGACCCCACTTGAGGAACTCGTAGCGCTCCATGTTGCGCTCGAACTCCTTCTCACCGTTGATCGTGAGCGCGACCTTCGAGCCGAACGCGTCGACCTGCACCGAGTGGTCGATGACAAGGTCGCACTGGACGAGCGGGTTGACCTTCTTCGGATCACCACCGAGGCGCTTCATCGCCGCGCGCATGGCGGCGAGGTCGACGACGCACGGCACGCCAGTGAAGTCCTGCAGCACGACGCGGCCGGGCATGAATGGGATTTCGTTCTCGCCGACGTTCTTCGCGTCGTAGCTCATGAGCGCCTTGAGGTGCTCTTCGGTCACGACGAAGTCATCGAAGTTGCGCAGGCAGCTCTCGAGCAACACGCGAATCGAGATCGGCAACTTGCGGAAGTCGCCGAACTTCGCGAGGGCGTCGAGCCGGTAGTAGTGCTTGGGGCCGTAAGCGGTATCGATCGAGGCGCGCGCGCCGTAGCGGTCTTGGGTGGTCATGGGTAGTCCTGAACTTTCGGGGCGGCGAGTATAGGGCCACCGCGACACTCTTCAGGGCTCCGATCCGGCCTGACTCAACCGCGGCATCGCCCATGGGAGGGCGAGAAGCGGCGGGATTCCAACCATGATCGACACGAGAAAGAACCCCTGATAACCAAGTTGTTCGACGAGCAGTCCGCTCGTCGAGGCCACCAGCGAACTCGCGAGATACATGAGTCCGGAGAGGATCGCGTACTGCGCGGCAGCGAGGCGCGGCTCGCAGATCGTCATGAAGTAGGCGACGAATGCGGCGCTGACAAGGCCGTTGCAAAGGTTCTCGACGATGACGAGCCCCGCGAAGCCAGCAAGCGATGGACGCGGCACGAACAGCGGCTGCGGCGCGACTCCGAATCCTGGAAGCACGCCCGCCCACACCGTCTCACCCCGCCCGAACGCTTCAAGGAGCAGGTAGCCCGCGTTTGACGCGATCTGCAGTACCCCAAACACCACGAGCGCACGGAAGAGCCCCCATCGCTTGACGAGAACACCGCCGACCACCGCGCCGAGGATGGTCATCCCGAACCCGAGAAACTGTCGGATGGTGCCGATGGCCTCGACGCTGAATCCGAGCTCCTGCCGGAGGAATGGCATCGTCATCCGGTTGCCGAGGAGATCCGGCAATCGGAAGAGAAGCGCGACGAAGAGCACAACCGCGATGCGCGGACCGAAGGCGCGCACGAAAGCGACGAGTGGCTCGACCACCGCCTGACGGATCGTCGTTGGACGACCTTGGCGCGCGGGCTCCGGCGCGAGTGCTGCGGCCAGTACGCCGAGAAGCATTGCAGCGCCACCCGCCGCGACCGCGACGCGCCATCCCAATGCGCGCGCCGCGACGTCACCTTCGGGACCGAAGAGGAGTGCGATCCTGCCATGAAGCATGAGGATCGCCGCGCCGATCGAAACGAACGCGACGCGGAATCCTAGTACGTAGGCACTCGCGGCAGGTCCCTCTTCTCCCCCACTTGCCGCGTCGGTTCGATGCGCGTCGACGGCGGCATCGAGCGTTGCGGAGAGTGCAGCGATCGCGAACCCAATGACTGCGGCGGGAAGCACCGAGACCGCGGCACTTTCGGGGCCAACCCAGCCAAGGAGCGCGAAAGAGATCGCAAGCAGGATCGAGAAAAGTGCGATCCAACTGCGACGCGCGCCGAGCCACGCAAAGCCTGGCGCCGCGAAGCGATCAAGAAGCGGCGCCCAAAGCAACTTCAACCCGTACGGAAGCGTGATGAGCGAGAGCCAGCCAATGTCTTTCGGGCTGAAGCCCAAATCGGAGAACCACGCAGAGAGCGTGTCATTCAGCAACACATTGGGAAGGCCGCTTACAAAGCCGAGCAAACCAATCGAGACGATGAGCCGCGAGCGAATTGCGGAATCCCGACTTTCGGGTGATGAGCGTCCGTGCTCCATGCGCGCAGCGTAGTGGATCGGAAAATGACACGCGCCCGACCGAAGCCGGGCGCGCGTGTTTCGTTTGAGATCGTTTCGACAAGTCCGGTTTCATCCGCACGGTTTCGAGAACCGTTGGACACCGAGAGAGTCGCTCGTCATCACGGCGTGTTGACGATCTTCCAAGGCGCCGGGATGCGACGCGCAAGACCTGAAAGCACACGCTCCTCACCGTCCATGAGCCAGATGAAGACGTCTCCAGTCTGCGTATCGCGCCAGATGAGGTCCGCCTTCATGTTGTCGTTCGTGTCGACGATCGCCTGAATTTCGAAGCGATTGGAAGTTGCCGGCAGAATTTCCTCACTGGATTCACGCGTCGTGCCGTCCATCGTCCAGAGGAAGACGCGGCCGTCAGCGATGCGCCGCCAGACAATGTCCGCCTTGAGATCGCCGTTGAAGTCACCCGCGCCGGCGCAGATCCAAACCGATGGACTCAAGAGCGTTCCACTCTGAACCACCGCCTCGGTCGCAGTCAATCCGGCCATCGTCCATGCGCGAATGCCTCCATTCGCGTTGCGCCAGATGAAGTCGTCATCACCGTCGCCATCGATGTCACCGAACGCTTCGAAGGTGAGTCCGGTCGCCGTACGGATCAGGCCGTTCGCGCCGCGAACAAGTCCGTTCATGATCCAGCCGTTCACAGCCTTCGTATTCGTGTTGTAGAAGACGATGTCGGCGTTCCCGTCGGCGTTCAGATCCGGCGTACCCAGCACCGTCCAAACCGATCCAATCGTGCCCGGCAAATCGCCCTTTTGGACGACGCTGTTGCCATTCATCAAATGGATGCGGTACTTGTTCGTCGAAGGATTGCGGTAGAGAAGATCGGTGCGCGAGTCGCCGTCGAAATCGCCGATCGTGACGAGGCGATAGCCCTCGTCTGGGCCGCCGGCGAGCACGCCGTCGTCCACGATGCCGATACCGCCGAGCATCCAGAAACGCTGGACCTTTGTGTCAGGGTTCCACCAGATCAGGTCACCCTGTCCGTCGCCGTCGAGATCGTCCTTCGCGCCGTATTCGCACGAGTCGGGGATGTCGTTGTTGTTCGCGTCGGGAACAGTTCCATCGCGCATTTCGCAGAGATCGGGGATCTCGTTGAGGTTGCAGTCCGCACCTTCCCAGCGCCACGTGGCGACGATGCGTGCGTTACTCGTGGGGCACTCGAGATTGCTCACGAGTGGCGACGCGCGAAGTGTCAGCGTCGCATCACCATCGGTCACGAGACCGTTCCAAAGATTTTTGTCGATGAAGATCGTCTCGATGTCTTGATTGTTCGGGCAATTCGCACCGCCCGACGTGTAGACGTAATCGATGATCGTGTCGTTCAGGCGGAGAATCATGTACTCGCCTGGGCCGCCAAGGTCCGCGCTGATCGTGATTTCAACGCGAACGTCGAGCACCGGCGCGGCAAGATTGCTGCCACTTGCGGTGACGACTGAAGTTGGCCCGATTGGGGTCACCTGTACCGAGCTGATGCCGGTTGCGAATGGAGCACAGCTGTCGAGGACGCCGTCACCGTTACAGTCGAGTGACGAGTCTTCAGCGATTTCGCAACGGTCAAGAATGTCATCCCCGTCGCAGTCGAGGTCCGCATCGGCTTCGATTTCACACGAGTCGAAGCGTCCGTTTCCGTCGCAGTCGAGTTCGGTGTCGCCATCGATATCGCAGACGTCCAGAATGCCGTTTTCGTTGCAATCGAGCGTCGGATCGTCGGCGAGCGTGCAGGAATCGAGTTCCGCGTTCTCATCGCAATCGAGCGTAGGATCGGCCGCGATTTGCGTGCGATCGGCGATGCCGTTCTCGTCGCAGTCGCGTTCGACATCGGCAACGAGGAACTTGTTGCCAATCGCGATCGACTTGAGTTCGTAGGGCCGGAAGTTTGGCGGAGTGGACTGTTCGTTCGTGTCATCGCCCCACACGACGACGAGTTCATCGTCGGTCACAAATGCTGCGTTGACGAAGTTCGCGGAGACGGAAGTCACCGTGTTTCCAGCGGGAACGCTCGGAATCGTGGTATACGCCGCATCGCCAGAGGCGACGAGCGTGCCGTCGAGTTTGAGTGCGACGGTGAAGTTGCGACCGCAAGCGACGTCGGTGTAGGCCTCGCCGCTCCCGAGTGCTGGAAGATCCTGCTCGGTCTCTGCGTTGTCGCCCCACAGCACGACTGTTCCGTCGCTCAAGAGTGCGGCGGAGTGATCGAAGCCGCCGTCGATCTGCTGCGCGGCAGCCGCGAAGACTGGTGGCGTTGCTTGACCACTTGTATTGAAACCCGAACCAACCGCGGAGCCATCAGAGCGGATCACAAGGTTGTGATTCT
>JAIYCA010000254.1 GCA_027488265.1 Planctomycetaceae bacterium | reverse complement strand
GCTCCCGGTGCTCACTTGAACACCACCCACGACAAACCCGAACGACATGAAACCAAACACCACCAACATGATGATGTTGATCGGTCGCTTCCACGCCGTCGTGAGTTCGAGAAGCGGGATGGCGAGCATGCGCGAATTCACGCTGTACCTCCCCGAACGAATGCAGACGATGATTCGGCCGAAACGCCAGCGAGTTCCGGCGCAGCGCGTGTCAATGCAGCCGGAATCTCATCGCTTGAGCAGCGCATGAGAACGAGGTACGCGTCCTCGAGCGTCGCTGCACTGCGAACGAAACCGAGAGGCGCTACGCGACCACTTCCAACGAAGACACGCACGCGATTGTTGCGACCCTCGTTGAGCACCGCGCTGATCACGCGATGCTCCTGCGCGAAGGCAGGAAGTTCAGCATCAGCGACGAAACCCTCGTAGATAAGACCATCGACGGCCGCGCGCGCGGCGCCCGGCGTCGTGTCGGCGACGACTTCGCCCGAGCGAATCACCGCAAGCCGCGGACAGAGCGTCGAAACGTCATCCACGATGTGGGTTGAGAGCAGCACCACGCGTCCCGCGCTCATCTCACCGAGGAGCCGGTAGAAGCGCTGACGCTCTTCTGGGTCGAGGCCCGCAGTTGGTTCGTCGACGATCAGAACGCGCGGATTCCCTGCGATCGCCTGCGCGAGACCAAGGCGCTGCCTCATACCGCCGGAGTAGCCACCTACCTTGCGCTTTGCAGCGCTCGTGAGATTCACGCGCTCGAGCAGTTCATCCGCGAGCACGCGCCGCCCCTTCGGCCCCGTGACACCTTTCAACTTCAACAAGAACTCCAGCATCGCACGGCCCGTGAGATCGGGATAGAAGCCGAAATCCTGCGGGAGATACCCGAGCCGCTCACGCATGAAGCGCGGGTTCTCAACGATGTCGGTTCCGTCGAGCAGCACCTTCCCCGCGGTCGGCTCGATGAGCCCCGCGACGATGTTCATGAAGGTCGACTTTCCTGCGCCGTTTGGCCCGAGCAATCCGAACATGCCTTCCGGAATCTCAAGATCCACGCCGCGCAGCGCGCAAACGGGGCCAGGGTGAATCTTGACGAGTCCCTTGATGGACAGTCCGCGTGTCGAGAGAGATGCGTTTTGCATAATGGCTGCCTGTGATTCACTTCGTTGCCGCACGCACGGTGACGCGGCCGTTGCTGGTGTCAATGACGGCCTTCGCCTTCGCGGCGTCGCCGATGGTCATGGTCTTCTTGTCGCCTTTTCCGGCAACTTCGCCGCCTGAGAGATCGATCTTCCCGTTGCTTGTGTCCGCGGTGACCGTCCCCTCCCAGCCCGCGCCAAGTTCGAGGCTCACCGAGCCATTCGACGTCTCGAGATTCACGTCGCCTTGGGCAGCAGGCGCAAGCGAGATCTCAATCCGCCCATTCGATGTCTCGGCGACGATCGGCGCGAGCACACCTGACGCACGAATCGCGCCGTTCGTCGAACGCGCCTCGACGGGACCCGCGTGATCCTTCACCTCGATCGCTCCGTTTGAGGTCGACAGTTTCGCAACACCTCGGAACGCACCAACATCGATGCGACCGTTTGAGGTTGAGACCTCGATCGCATCAAGGCTCGCCGCGCGGATGACGAGGCTGGCAGAGTCCTGCGACCCGGAGTAGCTGCCCATGGAATCGACCGCGCCTGCCGATTCGTGCGGTGGAAACTCAACGGCAACCCGCACACGACCGTCCGCGTCGCGCACCGCCGTCAGTTTGGTCGCCTTCACGCGTGCTTCGGCCTTCTCGATCGTGTCGGCCGAGCAGCGGATCGTGGCTGAAATCTGCATGGTTGTGGCCGACGCGTCTTGGATCAGCTCCACGCCGCCATTCTCCGTGGTGACAACCACAGACTTCGCGCCCTCGACAGATTGAGCGAGCTGCCCCTTCGAGCTGGCTGAGTTGATCACACAGGCGGAAAGCCCAAAGATCGGTAGTGCGCAAATCAGAAGCGCGCGGAACGGACGAACGAGTTGAGATGTGCGCGCGAAGCGATGTGTGGTTTGGGAGTTCATGGGTTCCATCTTTATAGTTTGAGTGCTCTTGGCTTGAGTGCTCTTGGCTTGAGTGCTCTTGGCTTGAGTGCTCTTGGCTTGAGTGCTTTTGGCTTGAGTGCTTTTGGCGTGCGTGTTCATATCCGGCGTGTTCCAGCCAACTCCATGGGTTCAGCGTGCCGAGTCGGCGGACGCACTGTTTGGCAAGATCAACTTGTGCACTTCAACGCCGATGGCGTAGCCAACGACTCCGTCCTTCGACGGCACCACACGAATCTTGTTCACCGCATTACCAAAGTTGACGCGCGACCAGTTCTTTCCGCCATCGCTCGTCGTGAACCCATGCGGCATCGCGCCGACCCAACCGCGATCAGCGTCGACGAACGCAATTCCAAACTCGCGAACCTTGTGGTCGTTCACAAGTGGAATCTCAGTCCAAGTCTTCCCGCCATCGGTCGTCTTCGCAACGAAACGCTGCGATGCTGCAGGATCGGGGTTGTACGACTGCACGGTGCAGTAGCCGATTTCGTTCGAAGGAAATGAGAACTTCCACGTCGTTTCAAAGGGTCGCGAAGAGCGATAGACCTCATTCCATGTCGCACCACCATCTTCAGTTGCAAGAATGAGTGCATGCGCT
>JAIYCA010000339.1 GCA_027488265.1 Planctomycetaceae bacterium | reverse complement strand
CGGCACGAGGCCCCATCGATACAGGGCCGCATCAGTTGAAGCTGGAAACACCCGCTTCCGCGGATAGACGCCGCGACTCGAGCTCGCACCGTGGCGTGATGTTTCGATCAAAGGCGCGCAGCATGTCTAAGCCACGCTCCGCGGCGCCGCGAAACCCGCACTCACCCGCCGTCGACGATGCCAGCTTCTGCGAAACCCTTGCGCCGGAGAATGCACGCATCGCAGTGGCCGCACGGGACACCATTGGGTAGCGGGTCGTAGCAAGAGAGCGTGCGGCCAACAGGGACGCCGAGTTCGACGGCAAGGCGAACGATGCCCGCCTTCGACAGCATTTGGAGCGGCGTGTGGATCTTGAAGCGCGCGCCGTCTTCGGTCGCAGCGGCAGTCGCCAGATTCGCAAGACGCTCGAAGGACGCGATGAACTCGGGTCGGCAATCGGGATAGCCCGAATAGTCGATCGCATTCACGCCGATCGCGATGTCACTCGACCGAATCGTTTCGGCGTAGGCGAGCGCAAATGCGAGGAAAATCGTGTTGCGCGCTGGAACATACGTGATCGGAACACCGCTCGAAATCTCGCCGTCTGCGCGATCTTTCGGAACGGCAATGTCTGCAGTGAGCGCACTTCCACCAAACGCGCGCAAGTCAATCTCAGCGACCTTATGCTCGACCGCTCCGAGCGAGTGCGCGAGTTCTGCCGCGCGCGCAAGTTCGATCTCGTGACGCTGGCCATAGCGGAAGCTCAACGCATGACATGCGTAGCCTTCGCGACGCATCCACGCGAGTACCGTCGCGCTATCGAGGCCGCCAGAGAGAAGGACAACTGCGCGTTTCATGCGGAAATCCTCACGTTTTCGTCGCGCGCTCACACGGGGCTTGGCACACTCTCAAGAACGCGCTGCATGATGCGCCGCGTTGTCATCGTGTCGCCTTGATGCATGTAGGTGCGACTAATCACGCGGTGCGCACACACGACGAGGACATTCGAAACAATGTCGTCAGGCACGCAGTAATCACGACCCGAGATGTACGCCGTCGCACGCGCGGCGGCAGCAAGCGCGAGCGCTCCACGCGGCGAGATTCCAACTTGGAGGTCTTCGCTGTTTCGCGTGGCCGTCGCGATCGCGATGATGTAATCGACGAGCTCTTGCGCCATGCGAACGCGATCCACTTCGAGTTGCGCGGCGACCACTTCATCCTTCGTCATCGCAGGCTTGAGATCGGGGAGCGCCGTGCGCGCGGGCTGCTTCAACAAGATGCGCGCTTCATCATCAGGCGACGGGTAGCCCAGCGAAATCCGCATCAAAAAGCGGTCAAGCTGATTCTCAGGGAGGAAGTAGGTTCCCTCGAATTCGTAGGGATTTTGCGTCGCGACGACGAGGAATGGCTGCGGGAGGTGATGGACACCACCTTCGGCAGACACCGTTCCATCCGACATCGCTTCGAGCATCGCCGCTTGCGTACGCGGCGTCGTTCGATTGATTTCGTCGGCCAACACGACGTTGGCGAAAATCGGTCCCTCGCGGAATTCAAAACTACCCGCATCTTGTCGGTAGATGCTCGTGCCTGTGACGTCCGAGGGAAGCAAGTCCGGCGTACATTGAATGCGACTAAAACTGCACCGCACCGAGCGCGCGAGCGCGTTCGCAAGGACTGTCTTCCCGACGCCTGGCACATCCTCAATCAGCGCGTGGCCGCGCGCCAGCAGACAGACGATGAGGCGGTCCACGGCCTGCACATTTCCCATGTAGACGGAAACAATGTTCGTCCGGAGCGCTGCAATTCTGTCTTGCATCGCAAGAGTGTAACAGGCTGCAATCTCTGAACTCGTCAGTCGTTCGGATCCGCTCGGTCGCTTGGCGCGAACATGCGCCCGCGAAGCGTGAAACCCAGTTCTCTCGCGACCGATTACGACCACTCACCTACCGATCTTTCGCACGTGTCACCGTCCACAATCCGCCACACCCTTCCCTGCACCAAGTGCGGCTACGACCTTGAAGGTCTCGCGGCGACGGGAAACTGCCCGGAGTGCGGAACGTCGATCGTCGACTCGCTCACCGCGCGCCTCGATACGGAAACGCGCCAATTCGACGACATGCCGAATCCTCGCCGCGTGGCCGCGGCCGTGCTCTTTGGTGCACTCGGAGCGCTTGGAGGCGCAGGCATCTTTCTCGCCATCGTGCTCGAGAGGCTTGCGGAGACCGCAGAAATCCCCACGCTCATCACGCTTGCGCCCGCGTTCCGAAGTGTCGCGTTTCTCGCGAACGTCCTTGGCTTGCTCGCATTTCTCGCGGTGCTTCCTTGGCGCCGCGAAGCTCGCTTTGTGCGGGCGAAGGCGCTGGGCGTCGCGGGATTCACAGCGTGGCTGATCGCGAGTTTTGAGAGCGAACAATCTGTCGCGACCGCGACCTACACCGCGATCCCCACGATGCTCGTTCTGTTCGCGATCGCACCGCTGTTGCGCGCGCTCGCACCTCGCTCACGGGCGTACCGAAACGCCCGCGCGACCGCGCAACGGGTCGAAGGCCTTCTCCTCTCAACGGGAATCGCGGGCGGAACGAGCGCGACCGCGCTTCTCTTGCAGGAATCTCCAGGCGGCGACAGCGCGGCGACGCTGCTGTCGCTTCTCGCTGTGGCCGCGGCAGGACTGACGGTCGTCGGGCTCGCGTACCTTTCACTCAACGCCTTCTGGCTCGTCCGCGCGAGTTTCCAACCGTTGCTGACGGTGGAAGAGACGTTCGGAAAGAGCGTTTCGGCCGCGAACGGACTGGCAGATCAGCCCCCGAACGGCCCCTCTGATGGCGCGACGGGCCCTGCTGCAAACCCTCGCAAGGGTCCAAGCGCTTCTGCCGACTGAAGCTGATCTGCCAATACGGCAGCACTTGATCGCACCCCACCCGAACTGTCAGGGCGGGACCCTGCAACAGCGCTTGCGCGGTGCATCGCAAACCTTTCTCCGAGAATGCCTTAGGGCGACACCGCGCCGATGAGCGGCTCCAAAATCGCCTGATCACAGCATGCGCGCCGCTGGTACGCCCTTTGTATGGTCGCCGCCCCCGCGGGCGGCACCGCGGGACGCTCGTGTCCCGTCGGCAGACGACATGCGAGGACCTCAAGATTCGGATTCCGAATCGATCCTCGCGCTCGGCCTGATCGACGCCACAACCCTCAGAGATGGAGAACGACCAAGATGGCCGTCAAAGAACTTTCGTTTGAAAATGAGGCACGCAAGAGCCTCCTCGCTGGCGTCGAGAAACTCGCCGCCGCTGTCAAGAGCACCCTCGGTCCGCGCGGCCGTAACGCCGTCCTCGACAAGAGCTGGGGCGGCCCCACCGTCACCAAGGACGGTGTCTCGGTTGCGGAGGAGATCGAACTCCGCTGCAAGGTCGAGAACATGGGCGCGAAGCTCGTGAAGGAAGCTGCGTCCAAGACGTCGGATGACGCGGGCGACGGCACCACCACCGCGACCGTGCTCGCAGAGGCGCTCGTGAAGGCTGGATTCCGTCAGATCGCCGCTGGCGCCGACCCGAACTCCGTCGTGCGCGGCATGAAGAAGGCCGTCGCCACGGTCGCCACCAAGATTGGCGAAAGCGCGCGTCCGGTTGAGAAGATCTCCGGCGGCATCGCCGCAGTCGCATCGATCAGCGCGAACAACGATGTGTCGATCGGCAAGATCATGGCCGAGGCGTTTGAGAAGGTCGGCAAGGACGGCGTCATCACCGTTGAAGAAGGCAAGTCGCGCGAAACGACCATCGACGTCGTCGAAGGTATGCAGTTCGATCGCGGCTACCTCAGCGCGAATTTCGTCACCAACACCGACGAAATGACCTGCGAGTTCTCGAAGGCACTCGTCCTCATCTACGAAGACAAGATCGACAGCCTCGCGAAGTTCGTGCCCTTCCTCGAGAAGGTCATGGAGTCGAAGAAGCCGCTCCTCATCATCGCGGAAGATGTGACGGGCGAAGCACTCAGCGCGCTCGTCATCAACAAGCTCCGCGGCGTGCTCAACGTCTGCGCCGTCAAGGCGCCAGGCTACGGCGATCGTCGCAAGGCCATGCTCGAGGACATCGCCACGCTCACGGGCGGCAAGGCGATCATGAAGGACCTCGGCATCGAACTCGACAAGGTCACCATCAAGGACCTCGGCCAAGCGAAGAAGCTCATCATCGACGGCGACAAGACGACGGTCGTCGAAGGTGCAGGCAGCACCACCGCGATCAAGGGTCGCTGCGATCAGATCCGCGCCGAAATCGAGCGCACCGACTCTGACTACGACCGTGAGAAGTTGCAAGAGCGTCTCGCGAAGCTCGCAGGCGGCGTTGCGCAAATCAACGTCGGCGCATCGAGCGAAGCCGAACTCAAGGAGAAGAAGGCTCGCGTCGAAGACGCGCTCCACGCAACGCGCGCGGCAGTCGCCGAGGGCGTTGTGGCTGGCGGCGGAACGAGCTTCATTCGCGCGATTCCATCGCTCGAGAAGGTTCGCAAGGATTGCGTCGGCGACGAAATCGCAGGCGTCGAAGCCGTTGCGGAAGCACTCTGCGTGCCGCTGCGCACGATCGCTGAAAACGCTGGCGAAAAGGGCACCGTCGTTGTCGCGAAGGTCAAGGAAATGAAGGGCGACGAAGGCTTCAACGCGCTGTCGCTTGAGTACGGCGACCTCGTCAAGCAAGGCGTCATCACGCCAGCGAAGGTTGATCGCACGGCTTTGCAAAACGCCGCAAGCGTCGCAGGTCTCATCCTGACGTGCGACTGCGCGATCAGCGAGAAGCCGCAACCGAAGGAAGCTGCTGGCGGCCATGGCCACGACCATGACCACGGCATGGGTGGAATGGGCGGCATGGGTGGCATGGGCGGAATGGGTGGCATGGGCGGAATGGGCTTCTAAGCAACGCCGCAAGCCATCACAGTTCCACTTCTCCGCAGTTTCAATCACACAAGTTCACACACAAATACACGCGCGACGCAGCAAGCGAACCGCGCTCGACACACGAAAGACGAGCACAACATGTCGAACGTTCGACCTCTCGAAGATCGCATTCTCATCAAGCCCATCGAGCCAGAGACCAAGACCGCCAGCGGCCTTTTCCTTCCTGAAACCGCGAAGGAACGTCCCATGCAGGGCACCGTCATCTCGACGGGTCCGGGCCTCCTTCTCGACAACGGCGACCGCGCTCCAGTTGCGGTGAAGAAGGGCGACACCGTGGTGTACGGCAAGTACGCCGGCACTGAAATCGAAATCAAGAACGTCAAGCACGTGATCATGCGCGAGAGCGAACTGCTCGGCGTTATGACCAAGTGATTCGCACGCACCGAGCAAACGAAAGAGAGACCACTCATGGCTCAAAAGCAAATGAAGTTCGATGCGGCGGCGCGCGCGGAACTGCAGCGTGGCGTTGACCAACTCGTGCAAGCAGTCGCGGTGACGATGGGCCCAGTTGGGCACAACGTGCTCTTCACGAAGAGTTACGGCGGACCGCAGATCACCAAGGACGGCGTCACCGTCGCCAAGGAGATCGACCTCCCAGGTCCATTCGAGAATATGGGCGCCAAGATGGTGCAACAGGTTGCGAAGAAGACCGCAGATGTCGCCGGCGACGGCACCACTTGCGCGACCGTCCTCGCGGGCGCGATCTTCAACGGCGGCCTCAAGTACATCGCGTCCGGCGCGAATGCTGTTGCGATCCAGCGCGGCATCAACGCTGCAGCAGTTGCGGGCGCGGACGCCGTGACTGCGATGGCGCAGAAGTGCAAAGGCAAGGGCGATCTCGAGAAGGTCGCCACGGTTTCCGCAAACCACGACGCGTCGATCGGTCGCTTGATCGCGGAAGCGATTGACAAGGTCGGCGCGGACGGCGTCTGTGAAATCGAAGAAGGCAAGACGGCCGACACGACCCTCGACTACGTCGAAGGTATGTCGTTCGACAAGGGCTACCTTTCGCCGTACTTCATGACCGATCCGAAGCGCGCCGAGTGCGTGCTCGAGAACGCGCTGATCTTGATCCACGAGAAGAAGATCTCGAATCTCGCCGAACTCTTGCCGGTCCTCAACAAGGTCGCGAGCGCGGGCAAGCCTCTTGTCATCATCGCGGAAGAAGTTGAGAACGAAGCGCTCGCTGCGCTCGTCGTCAATCGACTTCGCGGCGTGCTGCAAGTGTGCGCCGTCAAGGCGCCTGGCTTCGGCGATCGTCGCAAGGCGATGCTCGGCGATATCGCCGTGCAGACCGGCGGTACGTTCTTCGCGGAAGACCTCGGTCGCGGACTCGAAGACGTCGAGCTCAAGGAACTTGGCACCGCGAAGAAGATCGTCGTCACCAAGGACGAAACTACGATCGTCCAAGGCGGCGGCAAGTCGAAAGACGTCGAAGCCCGCGCAGATCAGATCCGTGCACAGATTGAGCGTACGACGAGCGACTACGACCGCGAGAAGCTCCAAGAGCGCCTTGCGAAGTTGACTTCGGGCGTTGCGATCATCTCGGTCGGCGGAGCCACCGAACTCGCGATGAAGGAAGCGAAGGACCGCGTTGATGACGCGCTCCACGCGACCCGCGCTGCGGCGAAGGAAGGCTACGTTCCGGGCGGCGGCGTTGCGCTCGTGCGCGCGATGGACGCTGTCCTTGAAGCGAAGAAGAAGGCGAAGGGCGATGAGAAGTTCGGCTTTGACATCGTCGCTGAGGCGATGTCGAAACCGTGCGCGCAAATCGCGGAAAACGCTGGTTTCGACGGCGATCTCGTCGTCGCGAAGGTGCGCGAAGCGAAGACGAACGCAGGCTTCAACGCTGCGACAGGCGAGTACGAAGACCTCGTCAAGAGCGGCATCATCGATCCGGCGCTCGTCGTGAAGACGGCGCTCATCAACGCCGCAAGCGTTGCGGGCCTCATGCTCACGACCGACGTGATCGTGACGGAACTCAAGGAAGAGACCGCGCCTGTTGAGGGCGCGATCAGCTAAGAGTCGATGTGTGAAAATCCACGCCTGCACGCGGGAAACCGTGTGCAGGCGCTTCCCGCGCCGCGCGTTGTGCTGCAGCGCATCCCCCGCTTCCGCGGGCTGACCGAGGCAGGACGCCATGCCGCAAACGCGTTGCTACTACGAGATCCTTTCCGTCGAGAAGACGGCCTCGCAGGATGACATCAAGCGCTCGTATCGGCGCCTCGCGATGAAGTGGCATCCCGATCGCAATCCGGACAATCCCGAGGCGGAGACAGAGTTCAAAGCCTGCGCCGAGGCGTACGAGGTGTTGAGCGATCCCGAGCGACGCCAACTCTACGATCGCCACGGACACGCGGGCCTTCGACAGAATCCCGTGCATGACTTCCGCACGCGCGATGTCGCCGACATCTTCTCGATGTTCAACGACATCTTCGGCCAACAGGCTGGCGGCGGCGGACGTCGCGGCTCTGCGCGCGGCTTCGATCTCGAAACCGAAGTTGAGATCGAGTTGGAAGAAGCCTTCACGGGCTGCGAGCGCGAAGTCGAGTTCAAGCGTCTCGATGTCTGCGAACCGTGCAGCGGAAGCGGCGCGAAGCCTGGATCAAAACCAACGCAGTGCCCCACCTGTGGCGGACAAGGTCAAGTCGCGCAGACTGGTTTCGGCGGCATGTTCCGCATGGTGACTACGTGCCCTGAGTGCCGCGGTCGTCGCAACATCGTGAAGGACAAGTGCGAGAAATGCCGCGGACAAGGTCGCGTTTCCACGAAGCGCAAGCTTGGAGTGCGGATTCCTGCGGGCATCTCGGATGGCCAAGTCATTCGATTGTCGGGTGAAGGCGAGCCAACGCCACCCGAAGTGAACCCCGAAGGCAAGGGTCCGCGCGGCGACCTCCACGTGGTGGTGCGTGTCACAGAACATGAGCGATTCGTCGAGCGCCGTGGCGCAGATCTTGTCGCTGTGCAGCCGATGGCGTTCGCGCAAGCGGCACTCGGCTCGAAGGTCACGCTCGAAGGTATCGACGGAAAACCCGTTGAATTTGAGATCCCGGCAGGAAGTCAGCACGGTGAAGTTGTGGTCATCGAACGCGCAGGCATGACGGAGCTTCAATCGAAAGATCGAGGCGATCTCCACGTGGTGCTGCAACTCGTCGTGCCGAAGAAACTCACCGATGAACAGCGCAAGCTTCTCGCGGAGTACGCGCAAACAGAGAAGGTTGATGTTCGTGCGGGCGAGTCAAGTTTCTGGAAGAAGATCAATCCCTTCGGCAATTAACGCTGGAGAAGTCGCGAGGCGTGCCATGACTGACGAAAATCTGAACGAATCCGATCTGACTGGCGATAGCGGCGTCGACGCTGGTGATGACTTCACGCAAGTTGTCGAGAAGTTGATGGCTGAGCGCGACGAAGCGGTCGCTGCGAAGTTACGCGCGCAAGCCGATTTCGCGAATTTCCAGCGTCGATCGATTGAAAACGAAGCGCGAGCTCGCACAGGCGGACTTGTGCAAATGACGCGCGCGCTCATGCCTGTGCTCGACCACTTCGACCTCGCGCTCGCGCAAGATCACTCGAAACTCACGGTCGAGCAGATGGCAAAGTCGATCGAAATGACGCGCACCGAATTGCAGAAAGTGCTCGAGCAAAACGGCATCGCGCGCATCGATCCCACGCCTGGAACGCCGTTCGACCCAATGCAACACGACGCCGTCATGCGTCAGCCCGCAGAGGGCATCGCACCCGGCTGCGTCAGCATGCGCTTCCAAACTGGATGGCGTCTTGGCGAGAGCGTCTTGCGACCTGCGAAGGTCGCCGTCGCGCCCGATGCGTAAAGCGAGCGAGCGCGCATATGCCCACATACGAATATGTTTGCCGTGCTTGCGGGCACGAATTCGAAGAGTTTCAGTCGATCAAGGCTGATCCGATTGCCGTTTGCCCAAAGTGCCGCAAGAAGAAGGTCGAACGCAAGATTGGCCTCG
>JAIYCA010000453.1 GCA_027488265.1 Planctomycetaceae bacterium | reverse complement strand
GAGCGCGGATTGCACGTTGAGACGGGGCGATTCCGTACCGAAATGAAAGTCGAACTTCTCAACGATGGCCCCGTCACGATCGTGCTCGATGTCTTGCCGAATGCGACGACACCTTCCATCTGATGACATTCTCGAACGTGATGACTCCCGACATGCGTCGTGGAGCAAATTCGAACACTGGAAAGTGCTAGGCCCTCGATCACGTTCGTGCTTCCACAGCGTCGCGGTCGACGTCAGGATCAGCCGCGCGACGGTGGTGTTCGGCCAAGCGCCGTCAGGACTTGTTTCAAGTCCTCCCACATCTGCTTTCGAACCTCAACGGTGTAGTTGCGAAGGAGATAGGCCGGATGGAACGTGGGCATCACAGGAACTGTGAAGGGTTCTCCCGCAGCGGTTCCGAGCGTCACTTCGCGCATGACCCCACGCAATCGCGTGATACCGAGTTCACTCTGAAGGAGCAGTTTGGTCGCCGGACCACCGAGGGTCACAATTGCCTTCGGACGAATGATGGAAAGCTGCGCGAAGAGGTAAGGACCGCAGCGCTCCATCTCGTGCGCCAATGGCGTGCGATTCTCTGGGGGGCGCGCCTTCAGGACGTTTGCGATGTACACCGCATCACGCGATAGCCCCATCGCGCGGATCATCTCATCGAGTTTTTCGCCGGCTTTCCCAACAAACGGCCGGCCGACGAGATCCTCTGATTCACCAGGCGCTTCCCCAACGAACACGAGTTCTGCATCGGGATTGCCCTCGCCAAACACCAGATTGGTGTAGCCCTTCGTCGTGGTGCAGTGCGGACACTGCGCCGCGTGCGCGAGTCGAAGCGATTCCAATCGCTCAGCGTTGGAAGCCCCCGCTGGCGGAACGATGGCGTCGATGATTCCGGCGAGGCTCGTTCCCGAAGAACTTGCCGAATTGCCACTGAGATTCCCAGTGAGATTCCCAGTGAAAATCCCTGTGATACTCCCCGTCACACTCTCCGTGATCTTTCCGGAGGGAGCCCCGTGCGGGCCTTCCGTCGCGCGAGCAGCAATCGGGTTTGGTTCGTCGACGCGACGCGCTGCAGGCTTCGCCTCGAAGAGTGCAGCGTCAAACCCACGCGGTATCGGCGCCGATGGAGGCTTCTCCGCTGCGCGCTGTTCTGTGCGCCCGGTCGGAACGGCTCGAGAAGAGACCACTTGAGAATCGGTCGTTGCCGTAGAGGAACGACTCGTGCTCGCCACCATGGACTGCCAATCACGAGGAAGCAAAACCTCCTCCGCACCGAGCAGGAGGTCAGTTTCGACCTCAAGTCTGCCTAGCCGGAGGAGGTGGGTCATGCGTGAATTCTCGTCGGGAAAACCGCGGAGAAGCGATCAGCGGAGTGGTTTGGTGGTTCGCGGAGCACCGGGCTGGGTTCCCCCTGCCTTCGACGAACTCTTCGCTGCCTTCTTGTCGCGAGCTGCATCGCCCTTCTTGACCGGAACGATCTGCACCATCGATTGCGTGCGCAGAACGAGGCCGCAGTCTGAACGCAGGTGGTAACCCTGAATGTGAACTTCATTGCGGAAGTGCTGGACATCCACGAGGGAGAGATTGGGCTTTCCGGCGGCATCGGTCCACGCCGAGAGAAGCGAATTGTTCTCGCGCGCGTGCTGCATCATTTCCTTGTAGGTGCCGAGGTAGAGATGGTCTGAAAGGGTCTCCGTCTGCATGGTCGTCATGTAGACGAGGTTCTCTGCGACCTTCTCTTCAAAATCGCGCTCACCCGCGCAAGGAAGCGCAGCGATGAGACCGCGATCGGGAATCTGATCGATGTGCTCGACGACGATCTCGCTCATGCAGAAGCCGTTGAGTTGGAACCGGACGCTGTGGCCACCGCGGAAGATCCAAGCCTCCGTCTCATACTCGCCGTGCTGCACGCGCTGGCGCCCTTCGATCCCAAAGAACTCAGGGTGGAGTGCCTTGCGGAACGACAGCATGTGGTAGTTCTGCAGGCTCGTTTGGCGCGAGACCGCGACCGCGCGCTCAGCAGTGGACGCGAACGCCTGAAGCGCTGGCGTTTCGATCGGAGTCGCTGGCGTTCCGGATGAGGGAACTCCCGCGGCGGGTGCGGTACCCGAGGCTGGTGATGCTGAAGCATCGGACGAGCCACTGAGATTTGCGTGCGGGCCGTTCTTCGATGAATTGTTGGGATTGTCCGACATAAGAAACTTCGGGAAACTTCGGTGAACTGCTGATGCGTTCGGCAGTCGGTTCCACTTCTCTGCGCGTCATTGCGCACGTCTGAGCGGGCTTTGTCGCTCAGTTCCTGATCAGTTTGCCGCTGCCATGCGTGTGCGGAGCCGAACGAAACATCCAGATACAGGTCGCGAATCGTTGCATCGGGAAAGTTGAATCGGAAAACCTGCGTTCGTCAGACTTGAATACGGCTCAAAGATGCGTTCGATACCGAGGAACACTTTGGATCTCGACAAACACCAGAGTCGTACACGATGAATGCGTGTGCCTTCCGACTTGTGCCTTCCGACTTGCACCTTCTGATTTGTGCCTTCTGATTTGCGCCTTCTAATCTGCGCGTCGTGACCTGGATCAACTTCAACCCTGCTTCGATTTCGAACCCGCGGGACGAGGTGCGAGAGAGATCGGACGGGCAGGATTGAGGCGGTATCTTTGCGACTCTTCTGCTGAAGACAAGCATAAAAGGCAAAGTTCGCGTGAGATCTCTCGGGAGCCCACGATCTTGAGCCGTTGAGCAACGATGCCACGAGATGTAGTGGAGACCGCGAGTGGCTCGCGAAAGTCCCGAGGACCATTCGCATCGTCCCGCGTTGGGGGAGGCATGTGGGAAAGGCGGACGGCCCGCGATAAACATGGGTGTTCATCGGGGCCGTCCATTGCTGCTGCACCGCTAAGCCGAGTTCTGTTCTGCGTTTGGGGGATCCCGAACACAGCAACGGCCATTTCTCTCGTCCGACGGTTGCCCGTCGGCTTTAGCACGCGACCCGCTCTCTACCCTGCGGACCGCAGGTATCGAGTTTCCTGAGCGAACCCGAGAATTCCCGACAGAGAGCTGCTTGCGCTTGCACGAGGTGGGGTTTGCCCTGCCCCGCTTGTCGCCAAGCGGGCGGTGCGCTCTTACCGCACCATTTCACCCTTACCGAAGCCAAGACCGCAGCCAATGGCTGCTGCCGAAGCTCAGGCGGTTTCTTTTCTGTGGCACTTTCCCTGACCCGCAGCGGGCCGGTGGGAGTTACCCACCACCTTGTCCTGTCGTGCTCGGACTTTCCTCCCGAGGATGGCCTTCATCAGGCCCTCCGCGAGCGACCGTTCCGGTGCGGGGGCATCGTACGCGGACCCTCGACGCG
>JAIYCA010000087.1 GCA_027488265.1 Planctomycetaceae bacterium | reverse complement strand
GCGGTGTAGCCGCGGTTGTACACAGGAACTTGAATCTCTTGCACACCCGTGTTCGTGCCAAAGGTCGCGCCGGAAGTCGTCGTGGTGACGTTCGTCTTCGCGCTGAATGATGGATTCGAGGGCACCAACACGGTGCCGGTGATGGACTTCACGATGGTTGCGTTTTGCGCGCCTTCAACGGTGGTCGTCACCGTCGCGGTGCCGTTGAAAGCGCCCGCGGTTGCGGTGTTCACCGTGAGATTCACCGTCGTCGATGCCGGCGCGAGCGCCCCGGTGATCGCTTGTGAACCCGTCAAACCCGTCGAACCAACGACATTCGCCGCCAGCGGCTCAACGCCGAGCGGATGGACGACGTTTGCGATGTTCGAAACCGCCACCGGCACGATCACACCGGTCGCGTTGCGAATGACCGTGCCGAAACTCGCCGGTGCCGTGACCTGCATAATCGGCGGCACTTGGTAGTCCGCAACAACCGGCATGTGGTCGCTCGCGTCGTGCAGCACGTCCGCGAGTTGATTGGAGCGCGCGATGTCTCCGGGGTAGTACGAGTTGTTCCCCGCGTTGATCGCGAGGTTGTAGTGCGCGCCGTCGTTGCCGAACGTGCGGTAGGAACCCGGAATCAGCGCGAAACCGTCGCCGTCCTGTACTTCAGCGGTCGAGAGTTGGAAATCGAATCGATCGTCGACGCCACCACCAATCAGGGTGCCCGTCAGGCTGCGCGGCGATTGCGTGTGCTTGATCGCGTTGCCCGCGCCCGTCCAATCGGCGGTGCCGAGTGGATCGAAACACTGCGCGTTTCCGGCAGCGAGCATCGTTTGGTACGCGGCTTCACCGCTCGTGTAGAGGTTGTAGTCGCCGGCGAAAATGATGTGCTGGCTAGCACCGAGCGCATTCGCGTTTGTCCGCAGTGCTTGCGCGCCCGTGTTGCGCTCAGCGGCATCGGCGCTCGTGTTGCTCGCCTTCAGGTGCGACGAATACACATAGAAACGCGCCGCGGGCGAGGTGTACCCGTCGAGCGTAAAGAGCCAGCGATCGCTGTTGCGCGAGGCACCAGTCGCGATGTCTGCATGCGACGCGACCACTTCATCGAGCAAGTCGTTGCGGTAGTACGCGCACTGCGCACCGCTCGCGCCGTCTTCGGTTCCGGAGGTCGTGAACGTGGCACGCACATACGGGATGCCTGGGTAGGCCGCTGCAATATGGGTTTGAAGCGCCGCAAGATCGGCGTTGCGGATTTCCTGGAAGAGAAGCACCGCCGGCGCGACGGCAAAGCCAGGCTTGTTGTCTTGCGCGAGTTCCGCGAAAACCGCCCGCAGCGCGTTCGGGTCGCCCGCGAGTTTCGCAAGGTTGTAACTCACGACGCGCACCTGCGCGGACGCTCCGCTCGCGACGAGCGCAGCGAATCCTGCGGCAAGAATGGAACGAGCGATCGTGGAGCGTCGGGTCATCAGGTTCTCGTGGGTTCTCGTGGGTTCTCGTGGGTTCTCGCGGGTTCTCGCGGGTTCTCGCGGGTTCTCGCGGGGTCACGCGGGGGCGCTTGGCGGAATCTTCGGCCAAGGGTTCTCGGTCGCGGATTCCGATGGGTGGGAGGTTGGAATGTAGAACGCGCTTCCTCCATGTGAAGTGCGGACCTTCCGATTCAAGCGGAATGATCCGCGCGGGAACTGAAAGCGGTTCCTTCCGAGTCCGACAAGTCGAAAAGTGGCGGAGAACCAACCACACGAGCGGCTCGCGAAGAGCCAACCGCGCTCGAGCAGGCTCGAAGAACTCCCCGATGCGCGCGGTACCATCTCCGCCCCCGCACTTCCGCGGGATCGGAGCCCCCATGCGCATCACCGCACTCGCCGCCGCGCTTTCTATCGCGGCCCCTCTCGCCGCCCAACAAGTCAATCCGGAGGTCTTCACCCTCGACAACGGGATGAAGTTCCTGCTCCTCCCCCGCACCGATCAGCCAAATGTCATCGCGGCGGGCTGGGTTGCGAAGGTTGGTTCTGTCAACGAGCGACCCGGCATCACCGGCATCAGCCACTTCTTTGAGCACATGATGTTCAAAGGCACCGACACGATCGGTACCACCACCCCCGACGCGGACGCGAAGTACCGCGACGCGCAAAAGGTCTTGCGCGCGAAGATGAACGAGATCACGTGGACCGAGCAATACCGCCGCTACTTCAACGGCGAGATTCCTGATCCATGGAGCCCCGACTTCGACACGCCGGAACTCGCGCGTTTGCGCGCGGAATTGAAGTCGCTGATGGATTCGCAGCAAGGCCGCCTTGGCGCCGATCGCATCGCCGAGTTGCAATCCGCACTCGCGTCGGCGGAGGCAGAAGCAAAGCCACGCATCGAAGCTGAGATCGAACTCCTCAAGGCGCAGCAAGAAGCAGCGCGGTCGATCGTGAAAGACGAATTCGACAAGGTCTACACCGGCCAAGGTGGATCCGGCATGAACGCCTTCACGTCGAACGACGTGACGTTCTACTTCATCAACGTGCCGAGCAACAAGTTTGAACTCTGGGCGTGGATGGAATCGGATCGTCTCACCAACTCCGTCTTCCGCGAGTTCTTCTCTGAGCGCGACGTTGTGCACGAAGAACGCCGTCTCCGCACGGAAAGCACGCCGACTGGCATCTTCCAAGAGCAGTTCGACGCGATGTTCTGGCAGTCGTCTGGCTACGCGTGGCCCGTCATTGGTTGGACGAGCGACCTCAACAGCTACACGATGGAAGAGGCGATGAAGTACTGGGACATCTACTACCGCCCGAACAATTTGTGCGGTGTGGTGGTTGGCGACTTCAACCCGAGCGAAGTGAAGTCGACGATCGAGCGCTACTTCAACCGACTTGAGCGCGGCACGACGCCGCCACCGCCAGTCGTGACGCTCGAAGTGCCGCAACTTGCGGAAATGCGCATGAACGCCGAGTGCGATTGCCAGCCCTCGGTTGAGGTGCGTTACCACACGGTGCCGTTCCAACACAAGGATTCGTACGCGCTCGATGTGCTCTCCTCGGTGCTCAATGGCCGTACTGGGCGACTCTATAAGTCGATGATCGAAGGCAACGAAATCGCCTCGAACGCGAGCGCGCAACAAGACAGCCGCAAGTACGCGGGCGCGTTCAGCTTCAATGCCGAAGTCAAGGGCGACGCAACGCCTGAGCAACTTGAAGAAGCGTGGTACGCCGAGATCAAGAAGTTGCAAGACGAGCCTGTTGGCGAGATGGAATTGCAGAAGGTGAAGAACCAGTTCGCGGCGTCGAATTTCCGTCGTCTCGAGAGCAACTTCTTCTTGCTCGTTCAACTTGGATACGGCGAAGGCCTCGGCGCGTGGGAGGAAATCAACAGCGCACCGAAGAAGATCGACGCCGTGACCGCCGCCGACATTCAACGCGTCGCACGCGAGTACTTCAAGGAAACCAATCGTTCGGTCGCGACCTACACGCGCAAGGCTGGCGTGAGCGCGGCCGCAGAAGACGAAGCGCTCGCTGCACTTCCTGCGCCGCTGCAAGCACAAGCGCGCGCGATGGCCGCGCAGCTGTCGAAGGAAACCGACGTCGCACGACTCCGCGGCGCGCTCGAACAAATGGGCACCCAAGCCGCGCAAGTTCCGCCGCAAATGAAGCCGCTTCTTGATTACGTCGTTTCGAAGATCGAAGCACGCATCGCGGAACTTGAGAAGAAGAACTGACTGGGATAAGGACACACTTCTATGCACTCCAACATGAATCACTTCATGCACACATCAACCACTATTCTCGCCGCAGCGCTCGTCGCGTTTGCGGCTGCTCCTGCGACGGCGGATGAACTTCCGAAGCGCCCCGAGAACATCACGTTCAAGCCGTTGACGTTCAACGCGCCGAAGGCTGCCGACTATCGCCACGTTCTTTCGAACGGCGTCGTCGTCTTCCTCGCGCCATCGAAGGAACTTCCACTCATCGATCTCTCGATGACCTTCCGCGGCGGCGACTTCCTCGAGCCAACAGACAAGACCGGCCTCGCGGGCATGACCGCATCACTCATGCGTACGGGCGGCACCAAGTCGAAGTCACCGAAGGATGTTGATGAGCGACTCGACTTTCTCGCCACGGATCTGTCGATTGGCGCGCGCGGAACAACCTGCTCGGCGTCGATCGACACGCTCGCTGCGAACTTTGATGAAAGCCTCGCGATCCTGATGGACGTGCTGCGCAATCCACTCTTCGACGAAGCGAAGACGAAGATCACCGTCGATGAAGCGATGGAAGGCATGAAGCAGCGCAACGACGATGCTGATCCGATCCTGAATCGCGAATGGAACATGGCGATGTACGGTGAAGATCACTTCGAAGCTCGCCAACCAACGGAGAAGTCGATTCGCTCGATCACGCGCGAAGATATGGCCGCGTATGCCGCGAAGGTATTCAACCCGAGCAACGTCGTCGTCGCAGTGAGCGGCGATTTCGAGCCAAAGGACATGCTCGCCAAGTTGGAGAAGGCATTTGCTGAGTGGCCGAAGGGCGAACGCATGCCTGTGCCGCCTGCGCCGACCGCAACGGTGAAGCCTGGCGTCTACCACGTCGAGAAAGAGATTCCGCAAGGCAAGGTTTTCATCGGTGCACGCGGCATCACCCGCGACGATCCCGATTACTTCGCAGCGCTCGTCATGAACGAGATTCTCGGCGGTGGCGGCTTCACGAGTCGCATCATGAAGACGGTGCGTTCTGACGAAGGTCTGGCGTATTCGGCAGGCAGCCAACTCGACGCGGGCGTCTACTACCCCGGCGAGTTCCGCGCAGCGTTCCAATCGAAGAGCCCGACGGTTGCGCTGGCGATCAAGCTCATCGAGCGCGAGTTCGAGAAGATGCGCGACACGCCAGTTTCTGCGGAGGAACTCGAAGTCGCGAAGAAGTCGTTCATCGAGACGTTCCCACGCGCGTTTGAGTCGAAGCCCGCGATGCTTGGCATCTTCGTCTCCGACGAGTGGACCGGACGCGATGCGTCGTACTGGCAAACCTATCGCGAGAATGTGGCGAAGGTCACGGCCGCCGACGTGCAGCGTGTTGCACAGCGCTTGCTCGGCATGGACAAGATGGCGATCTACGTCGTTGGCGATTGGGATGCAATCAGCATCGGCGACGCGACTGGTCGCGCGAAGATGGCAGACTTCTTCAACGATCAAGCGACGGCGCTGCCGCTGCGCGATCCGATGACGATGGAGCCCATGCGCTAAAGGGAACCGATGCGCTGATCCGTCAGCGCACGCGCAACAACATCACGCAAAAATGCACGCGGCCTCGGATCACTCCGAGGCCGCGCCCTTTTCCCCATGCTTGTCGGTCAGGCGGCGCGTGGCCCTTCTGGGCGGCCGTCGTGACCGGATGGATCGTCGAGTTCTCGCCGCATGCGTTCGAAGGAGATCGTCACACGCTCGAGTGCGGCGAGGACATCGTCGCTTGAGCGTCGGCGACCGCCAACAGGCAGTTCGCGAAAGCAGGTTGGGAAGGGCAGCGACTTCGGAGCGTCGTCGAACGAGCACTCTTCAATTCCTTCGATCGGCGGCGTTCCGACGAGTCTGAGTCTTGCGATTCCGTGCATGACTTTGTGCCCTTTCCGGTGCCAGTCCGTGGCACCCTGCGAAGAAGTGATCGGCGCATGAGGGCCTTCACTTGGGACTTGCCTCGCAAAATCCGTCACATCCGTCAAAGCCGCAAGAGTTGCGCAGAACGGTGTGATAAAGACCCGCGTGCGGCCATCGAACTCATGTTGCGTCTGCATGCGAGGCGCGACGTGCGAGCCACACCATCACGCCTGCAGCCATCGTTGCGAGCACGGCGAAACCGCCCAGAATCGCGCCAGCGCGCCAAATTCGTGCGGGATCGGGAATCGTTTCTGCGTGAGAGAACACCGTGCGCCCCACTTCTTGTCGCGCGTTCGCGATCCCGACACGAAGAAAGTCGCTGCGACGTTCTGGTCGACGATTGAGTTCGGCCATGGCTGAGGTCGCGATGGCATCGAGCGTCGCGACGGTGTCATCGGTGCTTTCCCCCTGCAGCGAAAGCCGAATGGTCGAGCCTTCCTGCGCAAGCGTTACACGAGATGAGAGATCCGCGGCCAACGCACTCGCCTCCGTATGCGAGCGACCTCGATCTGAGATACGCCCTGCAACGACACCCATGAATGCGTCGGTGGAAAGTGCAGCCGTCACTTCATCCGCCAACGGTTTCGCGTCGACTTCGCCATCTTGCTTTGCTTCGGGCGCACGACTCGACGCGACAAGTTCAACGGACGCGCGTGATTTCTCGGGAAATGCGGCACCAGCGAGCTGCCACGAAACGAATGCTGCAACACTAAGCGCCATCGACGCCAACGCGCAGGTGGTGCCGAGGCGCGTTCCTTGCGCACGTCGTTCAAGTGCTCGCTCGCTCGCGGCGAGCACGGCGCGTAAATCGACGAGTTCTTGGCGTTCCACCGCAAGTGCTTCGCGCTCGGCCGCAACGCTCGAGGAAGCAGCGGTTGCGGCGATGGTTGCACTTGCGGATGCTTCGGTGCACGCCGCGGCATTCGCAACGGAGTGCAACATCGTGCTGTCGTCTCTACTTCCTTCCGTCATACCCGCGTCGAGTCGCGGCTGCGCGTAGATCTGTCGCAGCGTGCGGAGCGCACGCGCGCGACTTCGAAGCCCCGCGCGTAACGCCGCGAGGCGCTCCTTGCGCTTTCGAAGGAATGCCGCAGCCTGCGCCAACTGCGCAACTTTCGGCGCCATGAGTTGCTGGATGCGCGCTTCGGCTGCGCACGCGATTTCTTCTTCGCTGGGTTGCTGCCCAGCCTTTACCTCGGCTGCAAACTCGCCTGAATCTGCGGTCTTCGCCGCACGCGCTGATTCCAATTGGTTCTGCAACTGCGCGCGCTCTTCCGTCAACGCGCCCAAACGTTGTTCGAGTTGTTCGAGTCGCTCGACCTCACCCGCCAACGCGAGTGCGTCGGCACGAGCAACCTCGAGCGCCTCGGCCATCTCGGTGGCTCGACGCTCTTGTTCACTTGCGCGTCGCTCAAATTCGAGCAGAAGTTCCGTTGAAAGTGCGGTGCGCGCATCGCGCGACTCCACGAGCGTTCGCTCACATGCAGCCTCGAGGCGTTCAACTTCGCCTTTCCAGTGCTCGCTTTGTGAGAAGAACGACGCTGCGCGCGCCTCGGCTTCCGCATGCGATGCGCGAACTGCCGCCAATTGCGACTCAAGCGCACACTGGCGCTCGAGCACTCGCGCGCGCTCCTCTTCAAGGATGCCAACCTCGCGCGTCAACCGCGCGTGTTCGCGGGTCAGCGATACGTCATCTTCACTCTGTTCACGCACCGTCTCGCGCATGTTGGAGAGCCGCGACTCGACCTCCGCGATCAGTGCAAGCACATCTTCATGGCGAAACGGCGACGGCTTCGCCGACGCGCTTGCGTCCTCGGATGTGGTGCGGTTCTCACCGACGGTGGGCTCGGTCATGACGTACGGTCTCCGCCTGACCCATCGGCGGATTTACGGTCCCTCTGAAGCGAGTAACGCCGGATCTGCGGCGGAAACAACCTGTGCGGGCAGGTCCGCGTTGGTTCTCGTCGGAGAACCCGGTTGAAACAGCGCGCACCCGATGCAACCACCAGAACTCAGGTACCGCGGCGAAGCAGCCACCCGAGTTCAGGCATACGCAAGACTCGTACGGCCGCGAAGTAGACGAGTGCAGCCACCGCCACCTTGATGGCGAGGTGTATCGCAAGCGTTCCCCACTCCGACGACTCCGGCAAGAACGCACCGACCGCGAGCGTGACCGCTGTCATCACGGCGGTCGCCAACGCGCAACGCATCCACCCGCCCACCACTTCGCTGTTGAGCGAATCGGGGACACGGCGCGCAAGGATGCGCAAGAGGATCGCGGACTGGAGTATCGAACAGATGGCGGTGGACCACGCGAGCCCCGCTTCGCGGAGCGGCGTGAAGATCAACGTCAGATTGAGACAGACATTGAGGATGACCATCGCGACTGCGACGAGTACAGGCGTCATCGCTTCTTTCCGCGCGTAGAACGCGCGCGTAAAGATGTGGCCCATTTGATAACTCCAAATCGCTGGAGCGAATCCGATGAGCACCCACGCAACTCGTTCGGTGTCTTCCGCGGTGAAGTTACCGCGTTGAAAGAGCGCTCCCACCGATTCACGCGATGCGAGCATCAGGCCCGCGCTTGCAGGAAGACCGATGAACACCGAGAGGCGCAGCGCACGACGAATGGTGCCGGCGAAGGCAACCGCGTCATTGTTCTGCTTCGCGAGCAGCGGAAAAACTGCGGTTGCAATCGAGATTCCAAAGACGCCGAGCGGAAACTCGTAGAGCCGCTGCGCGTAGGTGATGCTCGACATCGCACCTTCAGTGAGCGGGTACGCGAAACCGAAGATCGTCGGGCCGACGTACGTCGGCCAACTCGCGATGAGGCCATCGACTGCTGTATTGATTTGAAGCACGCCAAGTCCGAGCATCATTGGTCCGGCTTGCGTGAGCGTTCCGCGCACCGATGCCCACACGGTGGCGTCGCGCCACGTGAAGAGCGGTCGCGCCACGCGGAGGGCGTAGGCGGTCCACGCGACTTGAATCGCGCCGGAGACAAGGACGCTCATCGCCACCACGCGCACATGCCACTCGGGCGAGAGTGATTTGCCGAGGTAAAGCGGTGAAAAACCAATGATGGCGATCATGAACGCCACGTTCAAGATGATCGGCGCCGCAGCCATCGGTCCGAAGCGGCCATGCACTTGCAGTGCCGCGCCACCAATCGCGACGATGCAAACGAGCGGCATGTACGGCAGCATCAGCATCGTGAGTTCATACGAGAGCCGCGCGTAACTCACGCTGACGATTGGTATGGCAACACCGCCGTGTCGAAGCGGCGGACCGTAGGTATATGCAACTTCGGGCGCGTTCAGCCACGCGAGGAACAGGCCGAGTTCGCCGATCGCAACAAGCAACCAAAGAAACCCAGCGAGCAACACGAGGACGAGCGCGAGATAACGCCTCGCGACTTCTGGATCGTCACGGCGAAGTTCGCTGTACCGCGGAAGAAACGCGGCCGACAGTGCGCCCTCACCAAACAATCGCCGGAAGAGATTCGGAATCTGAAAGCCGAAGGCGAACGCATCGTTGAGCGGACCAACACCAAAAAACGCAGCAAGCGCGACATCGCGCCCAAGGCCCGTGATGCGACTGACGAACGTAAGTCCGCTCATCAAGCGCGCATGGTGTTCGAATCGTTCGCCGGCCATCGGAATCCGTTCCTTTGCCGAGCGCCGCGTGCATGCGACGCGATCTTTCATCATCAACCATCACGCGCTTCGCCGGCGGCAGCGGCAGGCGAACGATCACCGCCAGCACCCGCCGCGTTCAGCGGACCAATCTCGAGCGATCCGCTAGACATGTCTGGCTCGATTGCACGTCGATCGATGGTGAGCCGCGCGCGGCGATTGCCCTTCTCGAAAATGCCCTCGGCATGATCGAGGCCATCTTCAAGAAGCACCGTCTTCCAGCCGTTCGCGCGGTAGCGTTCGCGCGTCGCAACCATCAACGAACCCGCGTCCTCGACAGGCCCTGCGAGAATGAAGCGCCCGCCCGAAACAGTGCCTTCGGAGCGACGGATATCTGCGCTTCGAACCGTCTCCATGCCATTGGGAACCGGAACGTCGGACTCAAGCAGCATCGCATCGTGCGAGCAGCCAACGAGCATCATCGCTGCGGCGAAAACGCTCGTGACTGTGACGGGGCGAGAGAAACGGTTGCATCGCATGCGCGGAGGATACCGCGCGCGAAGCGCTCGCTGCGCGCGTGGATCCCAGCGTGTGCGGCAGGAGTTCAGCGCGCCGCGAGAATCGCTTCTGCGGCACGGCGGCCTGAACGCATCGCGCCGTTGATCGACGAGTCTTCGAGATGGTCGCCTGCGAGGAAAATGTGCTTCGGAAGCGCGGTGCTGCGCGCTCGATCGCCACGCGCCACGTCTTGCGGCCACTGCCGAGGAATGGCGTGGCGGATGCGCTGCGTTGTGAGCAACTCCCAGCCATCGGTCGCGTCGCGGCCGAGGATTTCACGCAGGGTGCGCTGCATGTCGGCGGCGAGGTCGAGCGAGTTGTCGCGGTCTTTGGGGAGAAACGTCGTGTTCGCGACGAACAGGCCGCGTCCACTCGGTGCGTACGAGGGCGCATACGAGGGCGCGATCGCGCTCATCGCGGCGCCATGGTTGAACGAACCGAGGCCCGAGCCGTTCAGGACGAGCCAACTCGGGAGCGCGGCCGGGTCAGGCGTCGCAAACCACGCGGAAAACGTGCCGCACCACGCGGTTTGCGGGAAATCAGGCGCGATCGGTGCGAGCAGCCGTTCGAGATCGTGCGCACCAGTCGCGAGGATGACCGCATCGGCTTCGACGCGTTCGCCCGATGCAAGCACGATGGCCCGCGACTCCACACGTTCCACGCGCGAACCAAGCCGCACGCGCACCGATGGCGCCGCCGCCAGCATCAACTTGGGAATCTCGCCCATGCCCTTCGCGGGAACACAGGCGAAGCCTTCGGCAAACATCCGCAGCAAGAAGTCGAGACGGCCTGCATCGGTCGAGAGCGACGTATCAAAGAAAACGCCGCCGAAAAATGGCCGGAAAAAGCGGTCGATCGTGCCGCGTGAAATGCCCGCAGCGGTGAGTCGCGCGAGTGTCGTGGTGCCGGATGGGCCTGGGCCATCCGACGGCCCGCTCAGCGCGCGGCGCGCGAACGGAATCATCCGCAACGCGTCGGCTGGCGGCACAACGCCGCGCAGAACACCCATGATTGCCGCAAGCGGCTCGCGCAACGGATGTGCAATCGTCGCAGCGCGCGCGCCGTTCCACACGAGTGCGCCCGGCATGAACGCCTTCAAATCAAGCGCGCGCAGGTCGCAGCCCGGGCGATCGAGAAAGCTCTTTGCCTCGGGATACGCGGAGAGGTAGATCTGAAAGCCGCGATCGATCGTAAACCCGCGGACCGTGTCGCTCGCCACACGACCGCCGACGCGATCGGCGGCTTCGTGCATCTCGACCGAGTACCCAGCGTCCGCAAGTGTGCGCGCGGCGGCGAGTCCAGCGATTCCGGCTCCAACAATGACGACGTGGCGGCTCATCGACCGCAGCGTAGCGCACGAGGCCAGAATCGTCGTGGAGTCGGCGTGATGGTGTCGTGGGAGTTGGCGTGGCGAACGCGCTCGCTGCGACGCGCGTCACCGCGAAGGATTGCGCGTCTCGCCCGATTCGCGGCCGCACCAGATCGCCCAGTGGCGCACCAATTCAAAGGCGAGAACGACCGAGACGAACAGGAACCCTTCACGCAGGACAAGAAATCCCTCGTGATCCACGCGCGATTCTTCGGGAATCGGTTCCCCGAAAAAGACGCGCACGAAGACGAGATATGTCGCGAATAGAACGCCCGCGAGGACGGGCACTGCACCGAGCGCGATCGGCCACGCACGCTTCTTCACCGCGAGGCCCGTCTGTCGCACTGCGCGCAGTTCGCCAAGGGCGGTTGCGAGAACTAGCCCGACGAGCGCTGCGAAACCGATTGGGTAGACCGCCGTGGGAAAGCCCGCCGTCGCGCCTGATTGCACACGCGCCGCGAACATCGCGCCACCAACGACCACGACACTCGCCAAAACGACGAGCGCCGCGCGCAGCCACGAGGCGCCTTCGCCATACATCGCGCCATCGAGGGTCGCGCGCGATCCACGCGGCGCGCGCCGAGAGCGCGTCCAATAGATCGCCCCTGCCATCGCGACACCGATCCAACCCGCAACCATGTCGGCCAAACTAAACGTGCGCCCAAGGATCTCGAGTGCCTGTGTGATTTCGTCGACGTAGACCCACGCTGCTGCGGCAATCCATGCGAAGAGCGCGCGGCCCCGCGGCGCAGCGTGCATGGCAAGCCACGCAAGCGCGCCGAACGCGACGAAGTGGACGAATTTGTCGACCATACCCGCACCCGCAATGCCGAAGCGCGGCCAGTGCGTCAACACCGTGATCGGGACGAGATAGGCGACAAGCGCGATGCGCCACGCGCGCGATGCTGAAGCTGAGATCGCAGTTGAGATCGCAGTTGAGATCGCAGGTGAGAGCCCAGTTGAGTTCCCAGTTGACTTCTCCGTGCCGCCCGCGGCGCGAGGCGCGGCCACATCTTGCAACGCACGCTCCGCGGACATCGATCAGGTGCCTCGAGCCCGCGTCGCCGCGCGGAAAGGATGCGAAGGATCGATCGGTTCGCCTTCGGTGGAAACGTCGACCTCCACCACGCTGGGCTTGGACTGCGGTTTCGCGTCAGGTTTCGTTTCGACCGAAGCATCTGACTTCGCGGCTGATCGCGCGACAGACTTGGGTGTGGACGGGGACGTGGACTGGGGCACGGACTTGCGATCCGTCTTCGCGCTTGCTTTCGCATCCGACTTCAGATCAGACTTCGCATCAGTCTTCACGGGTGCCTTCGCGGCGGCTTTCGCGCTCGGCTTCGCTGCACGCGCCGCGGGAACAGCGCTCGTTTCGGCCGCAACAGTCTTCACTGGCGTGGACATCGCCGACATTCGCGCGTTCGACGTTGCCGATCGCGTAAAAGACGCTCCGGACGAACTCTCGCTCGAACCCGTTCGCGCGGCCTTCGCAGCCTTCGCCGCACGCGCGGCAGCGGCGGTTTCCGGCGTGAAGCGATTCGCGACAAGCGCCGCAGCGGCAGCAGCAGCGGCGGCGGCGGCAGCAGCAGCGGCAGCCGCGGCAGCAGCAGGCGTTGGCTTCCCAGCGATCGCATCGGCGACACCATGTGTGAGTTCCCACTCACGCACGAATCGCTCGGCGAGCGCGCGATAGTCGATCGCGCCAGGGCACCACGGGGCATAGTCGAAAATGGTCTGTCCGAAACTCGGTGCCTCCGCCAACTTGATGTTGCGGCGAATCGCCGGCATGAACACCTTCGCGCCGTCCCACGGAAGCCCGCTACCTTCGTGCTCGCCGAAGAAATTCGAGAGTTCTTGCACGACTTCGCGGCTATGTGCAGTTTGCGATTCGTGCATGCAAAGCACGACGCCGCCCACCTTGAGCGCGGGATTCAATCCTTGCGACAGCAACTGCACCGTTTCGAGCAACTTCGTCAAACCTTGCATCGCAAGGAATTGCGCTTGCATCGGAACGATCACTTCATCGGCAAGGCAAAGGCCGTTGAGCGTGAGAACGCCGAGGCTCGGCGGACAATCGATCAGCACGAAATCAAACTCGTCTTGCACCGCTTCGAATCGCGCGCGCAGAATGCGATTGCGATCAGGGTGCGACGCGAGTTCGGTCTCGGCACCGGCGAGGTCGGTGGTCGAAGGCAGCAACCAAAGGTTGTCGCGCACTTGCACGACACAATCGCGCAACGGGCAGTCGTCGTCGACGAGCGTGTCATAGACCGTGCGACCAACACTCGCGCCATCGACTCCAAGATGCAGCGACAAGTGCGACTGCGGGTCGAGGTCGATCAGCAGCGTGCGACGACCAAGCGACGCGATCGCCGCTCCGATGTTGACGGTTGAGGTCGTCTTCCCGACGCCGCCCTTCTGATTGAGGAGCGCCGAGATCCGCGGCGGAATCCGTTGCATGGGGCGCGAGTATAGAGAATCACGCGAGCGATCCGGCCTTGAAGCTGATTTCTCGCGGGAACCGCTCACTCAGACGCGTGAATGTCGACCGAGATGGTCCGCGGAATCGCCGACCACGGGGTCGAGGCGAACGGCGCGTCAAAGATCGAGAGGTCGCCGGGTGCCCCGACCAAGCGGCGGAATCCAAGCGTCACGAGTGTCTGCGGTCCACTTCGATCGATCCACGACGGCGGCACGGGAAGCGCGATGCGCCAGCGGTCGTTGAAGACGCGCACCGACGCGCCCGCGGTGTCGATGAGCGCGCCTGCTCCATCGATGATGGAACCGTCGCGCGCCACCGAGATCACGGCTCCCCCGCGGCCCACGATCTCGACGCGATCGGCACTCGCGGTCGACGGATCGGTCGCGCCGCGACACTCAATCAGCACCTCCCATCCAGCGAGTCTTGGACGCAGCGAAGCGGTCGCGCCAAGCGCGAGTGTGGCTGATGTGCGCGCACCCACCGCGACCGCCGGCAAATTCAGTGGCGCCACGAACTGTCCAATCGTGAGCCCCATCGGGCGCGTGGCAAGGGTCGCGGGCGCAACGGGAATCAACCGAACCTGATCGCGATTCTCGACGCGCAAAACGTCGACGCTTCCGCTTGGAATCGCGACACCGTCGATCTCAGCTCCGCGAGGTCTCAAGATGCGCATGCGGAACGTTTCGGTGGGTGGCACGATCGTCGCGAGCGGCGGATCATTCTCGCCAAGCGTCGCATCGCTTACCCATTCGACTCGAAGCACTTCATCGCTACTCGCGGGGTTTGCAACGACGAGCACGAGGTTCTCGCGCGTTTCTTCTTCGATCCAAAGGAGAAGCGGCGAACGCACGCGTAGCCACGTGACGACCGCTTCCACCATCGCTTGCTCATTGCGCTCTCGATCGAGCGCGAGTGCGAGCAGTGCCGAGAGTTCCGCCGGATCTGCGATCCATGCGGCAATCGGCGCGGGTGCCGCGGGTTCAGAGACGGTCGCGACGAGAAGCTCCGCAACTTCCGCGGCGGTTCCTTCGCTCGTCGCGGCGATCCGCGCGAGTCCTGCGAGCCACAGCGCGTTGGAGGCTCGCGCCGCCAGCGCGTTCGGCGCATCAAACGATTGCTCCAACGCGGGTGCCGACGACCAACCGCGCAACGCCTCACCAATCAGCGATCGAAATCGTTCAAACGGCAGCGCGGGATCGGGGCGCGAAAGCAGAGGATCCGGTGGTGCTTGCGGGTAGAGCATGCTCGCGCGCGCGGCGATGCGCGAGAGCAGATCTTGCGGCGCGCGCTCGTGCCACACCGGTTCGAGCGGCTGACCGCCCACGCGCATCGTCGCGCGATCCGACATCGCGTCCGGCAGTTCGATGGCGATGTACGCATCGCTTGCGCCTTCCGGTCGCTTTGTTTCGATGACGAGCGGACTCGCCGACTGCGCCCAGCGACTCGTCGAAACCGATCGAATGCGCACGGGCCACAGAACTTCGCCGCGCAGTCGCGTGACCTGCGCCGCAGTCGGCCCGTCGGCCGGCGACTCAAAAACCACATCGAGCGACGTCGGAGCCGGACCATCGAATCGCACCGGAAGCAGCATCGGCTCGCCTCGCACCGCGGGAGGACGCGTGGTCAGCAGCCGAAAGTCGGCGGAGGCGATGCGCGTCGTCGCGAGGCCACCGAAGATCACAACAACAAGTGCGAGCACGATGCGATGCGCGTCGACGCCGCGAGCCTTCGCCAACACACACGCGATCGCTCGGCCCCACGATGCGGGGCAACAGTTCATTCGCGGCTTGCGCGCAGAAACGCACGACGAAACGCTCATCACCTGCAGAGTCTACTCGCCCGTATCCTGCGCACGATGCGCGCGAAAGACCTGTTTCCTGTGGCATGCTCTCTCACACTCGCAGCACATCTCTGCAACATCGGCTGCAGCGGTGAATCGCCGAAGCCCAACGTGAGCGCGCCTTCAGTATCTCCCGCGACTTCCGCATCTCCCGCGACTTCTGCAACTTCTGAAACAACGACCTCGTCGACGGCTGACGTCAAGATCATGAAGCAGTTCTGGGAGGGAACGAAGAATCTGAAATTCTGGAACGAAATGCGACGCGACGAGAACGGACGTTGGGACCGAAACGGCATCGGCCGCGCGTACTACGCGGGCGGCATGCTTGAACGCGAAGGCATGTATCGCAACGGAAAGCGCGTTGGCGTGTGGACGTATTACGACGTCGATGGAAAGGTCTTGCGCACCGAGAATCGCGGCGATGGCGGCGCCGCGGATGACGCGACGCCTCGGCCGTAATCATGTTGGGTGCCCTGCATACGAGGGTCGTCAGTCGGCACGGGCGATGCGCGCGGGGCCGAGTTTGAGATAGGCGTACGGATCGCGGGCGCTCGGCTCTGCCGTGTTTGCCCGCGCGGGACTCGATTCAACGGAGCTTGCGACCGAAGTCGTCGAAGTCGTTTTTGAGATCGACGTGGTGCTCGTCCCCGACACAGGCGTCGGCTCGACAAGCGGCCCGCTTGGTCGAACTGGTGTCGCCGAAACCGCGTCGACCGATTGCCCACGTGCCGCGTTGAGGTACTCGTCCAGCGTGTACGTCGGCTCGATGCGCGCGTGGTCCGTCGCGGCGTGTTCCGTCTGCCCAATCGGCAACGGACGCGTGGGTCGCACGCGCAGGTCGAGTCGCGCATCGATCGTTTGTCCGATGCGATTTCCACTTCCGTTTGTGCTGCTCGCGTGCGTGTTGGCCGCGAGTGCATCGGGATGGATCGACCTTGGCCGCATGTCGGGCATACCGATGTGATAGACCGTGCCCGGCGGAAGGATCGCGCGGCCGTCGGCGTACACGCTCTCGGAAAAGACCGCGAAGAGCGCGCCGTTTCCACGCATCAAAAGCGAGTCGCTGCCCGGCACGCGGTACACGCGATGAAAGCCCGTGGGAAGTCGAGGATCGAGCGGTTCAGATTTGAGCGACGTTGCGAGTGGCCCGATGTCTTCGCGTCCAGCATCGACAACTTCGAGTGGCGGATGCAGCACCCCCGCGGCTGCGGTTCCGCGCGCTGGGCGAATGAGTTCCGCCTCGCGCACAACAGGTCGCATGAACGAGGCGTCGTTCTCTGGCGGGGTGGCGTTCGGTGTGCCTGCCGGCGGGGTCGTCGGGGTTGTTGGGGCCGTTGGGGCCTTCGGTGCAGTCGCTCCCGCAGAATCCTGCGCAACAGCGAAACTCGCAGCGGCAAGGAGGATGGTGGCAGCGATCGACATCAGCATGAATATCGGCCCCATCGAGGGCGAAACTTGAAGTGCCTCAATCAAAGCTCGATCAAAGCTCGATCAAAGTTCGCCTCACTCGGGCGACTGCGTTGGGAGCGCCGCGGCACGGCGCACGACCCCGCCCCACTCGGCCACGCTTGTCGATACCGCCGGCAGAAATCGCTCGCCGCTTTCGGTTCGCACGACGAGCCCGCGCATCGGATCCACCGAGCGCACTTCGCCTTCCACGGGCCCGTCGGGCGTCGCGAAGAGGGCTCGATTGCCGCGCAGCGCGTCGCGCACCAAGAAGGCCTGCACCAACGCGTCATCGGGAGCCGTGAGCGAACGACTGAGGGCCTCGACGAGCGCCGAGAGCACGTCCAGTCGCGCGACGTCTCGGCCCTCGATCGCGAGGCTCGTTGCGCGCGTGGCGAGTTCGTCCTCAAACGCGCGCTGCGCGACGTTGATCCCAATTCCGATCGCGGCGAGTCCATCGCGGCGCTCGATGAGAACGCCCGCCAACTTACGTCCACCAACGACCACATCATTCGGCCACTTGATCCCAACCATCGCGCCAAGCATCGCCTCGCACGCTTCCGCCGCGGCGACCGCACTCGCAAGCACCAGGCGCTCGGTCGGTTGCGCATCAACGAGAAAAGTCACCGCCACGCCAGCGTCGGCGGTGTCCGCCCAGTTTCGGCCGAAACGCCCGCGCCCCGCTGTCTGGCGAAGCGTCGTGACGAAGGTGCCCACGCTCGCGTTGCGCGTCTCGCTCGCATCCTGTGTCGAGCGTGTCTCTGGGAGAACGACCGCTCGGCGGAAGAGAGCCGTGCGCGCGCAAATTGCGTCGAGCCGCGTTTGCCAGAGGTCGAACTCGGATGTCACCGCGTGGCCTCGGGGCGTGAGGCGTTCTCTGCATGCTGCCGCGCATGCTGGTCAACGTGCTCAAGATCGAGCCCAAGATCGAGCGCGGGCGCTGAGTGCGTAATCGCGCCCACTGAGATGCGATCGACACCACTCAGTGCAATGCGACGGACCGTGTCGAGTCGAACGCCGCCAGAAGCTTCGAGCAAAATGTGTGGAGCGCGCGCGTCGCGCCGACGCACTGCCTCTGCGAGCATCGCGGGATCCATATTGTCGAGCAGAATCATGTCGAGCACGCCGGACTCGAGCGTCAACAATCGATCGAGTTGATCGAGCGAATCGACTTCGCACTCGACGAATGCGACTGTTCGTTGCGCGCGCGCGCGCGAGGCAGCCGCACGCACGCGCTCTGCGAGATCGTCTCCGCCGAAACTCTCGAGATGGTTGTCCTTCAAAAGCACTGCATCGAAGAGTCCGATGCGATGAAGCGTCGCGCCACCACAACGCGTCGCATACTTTTGCAACGTGCGAAG
>JAIYCA010000270.1 GCA_027488265.1 Planctomycetaceae bacterium | reverse complement strand
GTGGAGATCGCCGCCTCCGCCGACCGCGCAACGCTCGATGCAGACCGACGGCTCTTCCTTGCTTTGACTCGGTTGGTGGAACTCGTGGGCGAGGCTTCGACGCGAGTCGACGAGGACACGCGTGCGATGCATCGCTCGATCCCTTGGCGCGCGATCAAGGAGACGCGCAACCGACTCATTCATGCGTACGACGACATCGACCGCGATGTGTTGTGACAGATCGTGCGCGTGGATCTGCCCGAGTTGGTGCGACTGCTCGACGAGGCGTGATGCTGAATCTTCGAGGACATCGGCCCACACGTTGTCGATCAGCGGATTCCCCTCATCATGACCCCCGCACTCGATCATCGCTCCGCCGCGCGGATTCTCGATCTCGCGGACCCCGCCGGCCCTTCAAGCGGTCCGAGAAAGGCGCAGGCCATGGCCGCGACTGTGCTGTTGTTTGCGATTTCGGCAATCGCCGCGCATGCGACGGTCGCTGGCGGATCCCCCAACGCGGCGCTCGGCGCGGATTCGTTCTCCGCGCGCGTCGGTCGGGCCCATGCGGCCGCTACTCAGGAGTCTTCACACATGAATCGGTTGATGGCAGTTGCAGCGTCGGGCGCGGTCGCAATGGGGTCGAGCGCATTCGCGCAGGACGCCGTGCAGTGGCGCGTTGAGGATGGTGGGAATGGGCATTGGTATGCGCTTGTAAGTCGGCCCTATGCAATGTACGACTGGACTGCTACCCGCTCATTGGCACAGGATGCCGGAGGCGATCTTGCAACGTTTCAGACGCAGGCAGAGTGGTTGTTTATTCGTCAGAGACTGCAGACTCTCTCTAGCCCACAATTCCTAGTCGGTGCACTTCGCACCGCGGGCGCAAGCTCACAATGGCGTTGGATTGATAGCACGGAGGTAACCTACTTCGCGTGGGCTGCCGGAACGCCAAACAATGGCACTGCAATAGACCTAGTGCTTTGCATCGCCATCGGCTTCGATGGCGCGCGGGGAATGGATGGTTGGGATGATTGGCGTGTTGTAGATCTGTCGAACGGATACGTCATCGAATACTCCGCCGACTGCAACTCGGATGGCGTCATCGACTACGGCCAGATTCGCGCGGGCGAACTCGACGACGCAAATGCGAACAACATCCCTGACTGCTGCGAAGCGGGCACGGCCTGCGGTTGCGCGGCCGACATCTCGGGCAATGGCATCGTCGACGCGGTCGATCTCGCGGCGGTGTTGAGTTCGTGGGGAAACGCGCCGACGGGCAAAACCAACGCCGACATCAACCGCGATGGCGAAGTCAACGCGATCGACCTTGCCGAAGTGCTGAGTTCGTGGGGCACTTGCCCGTGAGGGCGTCGCGCGTTTGAACGGCTACTCAGAAGCTTCGCCTGAGCACATCACTTCTTGAGGAACGCGTCGAGTTTCGCGCGCGCTTCGGGCGTGTGGCGCAATCTCACAAGATGCGCGCGTTCGCACGCGACAGCGGCGTCCCAACCTTGCGCGAGGCCAACTCGGACCGCGTCGAGACACGCGGCGCCGTGCTTGGTCGCGCCTGCAGTCGCCGCGAGTTCGTCGCACGCCGGCGTCATCGCTGCGGCGTTCCGCGGTGAGATCGCGCGGCGCGGCGCCTTCATCGAAACGAAGCAGCCCGTCGAGACGTCTTGCGCCTGCACCCAGAAAATCGCCGCGGCGATCGCGCCTTCCGCGCCGCTGCCTTGGTCGGCGCGCACATCGAAGAGGCATGTCGGCGCTTCACCGCACGCCCACGTTTGGCCGGTCGCCGTGCGCTCCATCGCCAGCGCCGGCAAGATGCGCGCGGGCAGCATCTGCGTTCCGCCCCAACCTGGGCAGATGCAGAGTCCTGCTTCAGGTAGACCGATTTGCCACGGCTTTCCGCCTTCCGCGGGAAGCGCCGCCACGAGCGCGTCGCAGTGCATCGCGATTTCAAGACCGCCGCCGAGCGTCGCGCCGTGAATGGCGGCGGCACTCGGGCAACCGAGCGCAGGAATCATCGCGAACGCTTCCGCGCCCGCGCGCAGGTACGCGTCGAGGCCCGCGTCATCGAGCGCGTCGATTTCCGCAAGATCAGCACCCGCCACGAAGACGCGCGTCGACGCACTCGCGAGCACGAAACCCTTCGGCTTCTCGGCAGCGATCACTGCGAGCGTCGCTTTGATCTCGCCAATGAGCCACGCATCGAGCACGACCACGCCGCCGCGCGGCTTCTCGGGATTCGGCTGGAGGAAGAGGACGTGAACGCCGTTGCGGACTTCGTAGGGAAGCATGGCGGAAAGATAACGTGCCGCGCGATTGATACGCTCCCGCGCATGCTCGTCAAACACCGCGTTGAACATGGCGTCCACACCGTCGAACTCGCGCGCCCAGAGGCGCGGAACGCGCTCTCGCGTGAACTCATCGCGGCACTCGGGCAGGCGATCGACGCAGTCGCGCGGGATTCCGCCGCACGAGTGCTCATTCTCGGCGGCGAAGGCCGGAGTTTTTGCGCGGGAATGGACCTCAAGGCGGTTGCGGATGATCCGATCGCGATGGGCGAAATGCTGCGCGCACTGTCGCGGGCCTCGCGCGCGATTCGACGGCTCCCGATTCCAACGATCGCGCGCGTGCAGGGCGCAGCGATCGGCGGCGGATGCGGGCTGATGGTTGTCTGTGACTTCGCGGTCACGCACGCCGAAGCGAAACTCGGCTACCCCGAAGTCGATCTTGGGATTTGTCCCGCGGTCGTTGCGCCGTGGCTCATGAAGAAGATCGGCGCGGGTGCCGCGCGCGCGATGTTGCTTGCGGGCGGCACGATGTCGGGCGAAGAAGGCTTCCGGCGCGGACTCGCGACGCATTTGGTTGCGGAAGGTGAACTCGCGGCGACTGCACAAGCACTCGCGGAGCGGCTCGCGAAGGGCGGCCCGAAGGCACTTGCCGCCACGAAACAGTGGTTGAACGAACTCGACGGATCGATGGACGACGCGATCGCCGAGGAAGCGGCGGAAATCAGCGCGCGCATCATCGCGGGCGACGAAGCGCAGTCACGGCTGCGCGCCGCGTGGGCGAAGGCGTGAGGATCAAGCGCGAACCGTCGCGATCCGCGACGTCATCCGATCGGTGCACGTCACGCGCGATCAAGCCTGCACGTCGATGTGGCGCACTTCCCCGTCGCGATCCCCGTCGCCGTTCGCTCGCGGTTGTGTGAATCGCCCGTCGCGACCCGGCCTGCGCGGCGTGGATGGTCGTCGATGCTTCCACTCCTCCGCCGCATCTGGCTTCGGGTCAATCGCATCCGC
>JAIYCA010000319.1 GCA_027488265.1 Planctomycetaceae bacterium | reverse complement strand
GATGAAGCCGACGACGAGCGACGCGATGAGTGCGAAGACTTCGGGTTCAGACATGCGGTCAATCTACAGGCGCAGCAAACAGCGCATGCGTGCATGGCTAGAGAACAAGGGAATTTGCATGCGCCGCTCGCACGTCCCCGCTGCAGTTCGAGTGCGGAGAGCGCACGACACTACGCCGGCCGTCGCTGTCGCCGCGCTTCGTGCGCCCCGACCACCGCATCCCACTTCGCGTCGAATGCCCATTCGTAGTTCTTCCAACGGCCGATGGATTTGCGATTGATCGGCTGCCGGACTTGCGCGCGAGAAAGCGTGTCGGCGCCCTTCGGATTGAGTTCCGGCGAGAGCACGCGCTCGTCCATCGCAAGCCCCATGCGTGCAAGGACACGCGCCGCGTCCGCCGCGGGATCCTCGATCAGATCCTCGTACACGATGCGCTCATTCGGAAGTTGCAGCGCATCGAGCGCCGCGGGAACAACGCGACGCTGCGCTTCAATCACCTGGCGAATCGCATCGAAACTACTGGTCCATTCGTAGGTCGATGGATTGAAGTACGAGAGGAAAATGCTCGTCGCGACATCGCGCGGATCGCGATCGACCGAGATTGCGACGGCACCGGGGAAAATCGTCGCAATCTCTGGAAGCGCGCGCCACGAGCGCAAACTCTTGTCGAGCGTCCACGTCGCGCCTTCGCGACGAATCTGCGCAGCACCCTCGAGGTATCGCCGACGAAGATCGTCGACGAGTGGTTGCGGAACCGCACCCGGCACCCGCAACCACATCGGATGCGACGTCATCGCGCGGCAGATATGGTCAAGGCCGTCAAACTCACCGATGCCGCCGATCGCTTCGTGTCGATCGAGCATTTGTTCAAGCAGCGTCGTGCCCGATCGCGGCATCGCCACGATGAACGCGAGATTCGGCGCATGCTCTGCGCGCGGCACAAATGGCATCGGTTGCTTCGCGAGAAGCCGCAACTGCTCATCCGCCAGTCCAAGCCAAGGCGCGAGATCGACAGGGCCCGTCGTTGCGCGATGGACTTCTGTCGCCAAATCAAACGCCTCGCGATAGCGCTTCATCCGATCAAGATGCCCCACCGCTTCAAAGCCTGCGTAACGACGCACGATGAGGTGCGCACGCGAACGAAAGACGCCCTTCAGCGCCTCGATGCCCGCTTCAGCATCTTCGCGAAACCGCGTGCGCGCGATGTGCAGCTGTGCGCGCTCGTCCTTCGTCCACGCACCGCCCTTTCGCACGAACTCCGCGTGTTCATCGTGACGTCCTGCGCCATGCAGCGACTCAAGCAAGTTGATCGCGGCTTCGTGCGCATGCGCGCTTCGACCCGCCGCAACTTTCCGCAGCGCGGCAAGCGCTGGCTCCGTGCGGCCGAGATGGAAATCCATGTTGGCGCGCAAGAGCAACGCGAGCTCATCATTCGGCGAAATCGAAAGCGCTGCGTTGAGGTCGTTTTCGGCGGAAATGTTGTCGCGCACGCGAAGATGCGCTCGCGCGCGGCCGAGGAGCCCGATGAAACTCCGCGGCGACTGGGCGAGGAGCTCATTCGCCGCGCTGATCGCGCCTACGGCATCGCCGGACATGAGCAAGCGTTCGATGCGGGCGGCGGGTGTCTCGCGAGCGGCCATGCGGCGAGTGTATCGGCCGCCGTTCGACGATTCGGCGCAAGCGGCGAGGGTGAGAGGCCTGCATCCACAAACCCGAAATTCACACCCCAACCTCCACGAGAGACTCGCGCCCTGAAAACCGTGCTCTTCCTGATATTCTTCCCGCCCCTATGGCCACCGCGCAGCTTCCGATCCTCCAGTTCGTCGCCCGCAACTACAAGAACTTCAACGCGCGCTCGACGCGTGATGCGTTGTTCGCGTATTGGGATCACATCGAATCGGGCGGACGCATGTACTGGGCCGTCGCGGGTGCCATGAGCTCCGCGCAACTCGGTATCTCGCTTGCGCCTGCGATTCGCGCGGGCCTCGTGCATGGCCTCTCTGTGACGGGTGCGAATCTCGAAGAGTCGCTCTTCCGACTCGTTGCGCACCACTCGTACAAGGACTTCCCCGACTACCGCTACTTCACCAAGGAAGACGACACGAAGATCCTGAAGCAGCGCATGCGCCGCGTGACCGACACGAGCATTCCAGAAGATGAAGCGTTCCGTTCGGTTGAGAAGATTCTCGTCCCGATGTGGAAGCGCGCGACCGCGAACGGCGAGCGTCGCTTCTGGCACGAGTACTTCTACGAACTCATCCTTTCGATCCCGAAGTCGAAGTACGAGGGGAACCCAGACGATTGCTGGCTGCTCGCGGCCGCGAAAGCGAAACTCCCGATGGTGGTGCCGGGCCACGAAGATTCGACGTTCGGCAACATCTTCGCGTCGCACGTGAAGTTCAATGATTGCAGCGCGTCGATCGTGAAGAGCGGCATCGAATACATGGGCCAGCTCTACGACGACTACCGCGTGATGTCGAAGGGAAAGGGCGTGGGCTTCTTCCAAATCGGCGGCGGTATCGCGGGCGATTTCCCGATCTGCGTCGTGCCGAGCATCAAGTACGACCTCGAGCAACCGGTGAAGCCGTGGGCGTATTTCTGCCAGATCAGTGATTCAACCACGTCGTTCGGCTCGTATTCGGGCGCGACGCCGAACGAGAAGATCACTTGGGACAAGCTCACCGAAGACACGCCGATGTTCGTCGTCGAAAGCGACGCAACCATCGTCGCGCCGCTCATGCTTGACGCGCTCCTCGAAGCGAAGGCAAACCCGAAGGCCGCCGCAGCGATCATCAAGACTTCGCGCGCCGAGACGAAGAAGCATCTCGCGAAGCGCTGACGTCCCGCGCGGCGATGGCTTCACGCGCGGCGATGGCTTCGCGCGCGGCGATGGCTTCACGCGCGGCGAT
>JAIYCA010000307.1 GCA_027488265.1 Planctomycetaceae bacterium | reverse complement strand
TCGAACGACCTCATCGGCGTTGAACTCGCGGGCGCATGCAAGAACGTCATCGCCATCGCGGCGGGCGTGGTTGACGGCATGGCGCTCGGCATGAATACGAAGAGCGCACTGCTCGCCCGTGGGCTCGCGGAGATCGCGCGCGTCGGAGTCGCGCTCGGCGGTCGGTTGGAGACGTTCTTCGGGATCACAGGTGTCGGCGATCTCGCGACCACATGCTTCGCGCCCGAAGGGCGGAATCGTTCGTTCGGGGAAGCGCTCGCGCGGGGCGAATCACCCGAGGCGATCCTCGCACGGATGACATCGGTCGTCGAAGGCGTGCCGACCTCGCGTGCGCTCGTGCGCGTCGCGCGTGAACACGGGATCGAAGTTCCGATTTGTGAAGCCGTTGCTGCGATGGTGTACGACGGTCTCGATCCGCGCGAAGCACTGCGGCAACTCATGAGCCGCGCGACGGGCACGGAGCGGATTGGTTGAGACGCGCATGGACGCAGTGGCTCTCACGTGCGCGTTCATTTGAAAATGCGCGTTTCGCTCGAAGCGGCGCGCATGAAATGCGGAGTTGCTTACTCCTCTTCGCCGAAACGAGATTCGACGAGCCGGACGAGCGCGCTGAGCGCGTCGTGTTCGTCCGGCCCGTCCGCAACGATTTCGAGCGTCGAGCCGCAGGTGCCCGCGAGCATCAACATCTGCAGTATCGACTTTCCATCCACCGACTCATTGTCCGAACACTTGCGCACCGTGATCGCCGCCGCGAACCGCGAGGCTTCTTCCACGAAGGACATCGCGGGCCGCGCATGCAGCCCGAGACGGTTCGAGATGATGGTCTGCGCAGAAACCATCCGATTTTTAGCGACCGACTTGCCCAGAATCCGCTTCGTCGAGAAGTCGTGTGACAGCCTCGACAGTCGTCGCTTGTCGGAGGAATCGGCGGAACTGATCTTTCGAAAGCTGCGTGAAAATCGCCTTCATGGCGTCGACGTGCAGCGTTGGATTCTCTTCTGGCGAGAGCATCAAGAAGATCGAATAGACCGGCTGCTTGTCGAGCGCGTTGAAGTCGACGCCCGTGCGGCTGATGCCGACGGCCGCGAGTGGACTCTTGACTGCGGTCGTCTTGGTGTGCGGAATGGCAACTCCGTGGTTCAGACCCGTGGAGCCCTTCTTCTCGCGAGCAAGAATCGACTTCGCAAACGTCTCGCGCATGTCGGGCGAAACGCGGCCGCTCTCCACGAGTGCGTTGAGCAGCTCGTGGATTGCGTCTTCGAGTTTGGTCGCAACGAGATTGGGAACGATCGCCTTATCGACGACGATTTCTCTGAGTTTCATCGGGTTCTTCCTGCGAAGTGCTTCGCCGCCATGCTCAACCGCCGTGCTCAACCGCCATGCTTGTGGTCGCGCATGCGCTTCTTGTGTTCGCTGATGACGCGCGCTTCGCGATCAACCGCGAGATCGATCGCCGCGTAGAGGTCGGCATCGCGGTAATTCACGATGAAGTCCTCGTGGTGCTCGACATCGACGATGAACTCAACGTGGAATCCGTTGTTCTCTTTCTCAATCACGCAGTCGATCGACTGAACTTGATCGAAGTAGCGAACGAGACGCTCGCACTTCTTTCGGACATACGAGTCGATGGCTTCGGTGATTTCGAGATGCTTGCCCTTGACGTTGATCTGCATGGAACTTCCTTTCGCGCTTTGTCATGCTTCTCCGCGGCGCTCGCGATCAGGCTGCGCGCTTTGGGGAGCAGAGAGTTTGTTGGGATTGCCTTCGCTGGGAACTACGACGCCAGCAGACACAAGGTAGCGAAGTGCCTCATCGACGGTGAGAGGGATCTCGCGAACGTCCGCCCGGGGGACAGTGACGGTCCAGCCCGAGAATGGGGCGGGGGAGTTTGGGATGAAGACGGTGACGGCGTCTCCGCACGCGGCCACGATTTCGGGCGTGGCGTCGCCCGTCACAAGCCCCATCTGCCAGAGGCCCAGTCGCGGGTACTCGATCATCACCACGCGGTTGAAATTGAGCTTCTTTTTCTCGCTGCCGAAGAGGAACTCGACCACCTGCTTGAGCGCGGGGTAGACCTGGCGGATGCCTGGCACCGTGAGGAGCCCTGATTCAAACGCCGCGAGCAGGCGTCGGCCGAGGTAGCCGCCGACGAGTCGTCCGAGGATGTAGACCGCGAGAATCGCGAGGACGAGCCCTGCGAGGTCGAGGTACCAGCGCGCGCTCCACCAGTTCGCGACATTTTCGCGCACGAGCCGCCAACGCGCCGCCTCTTCGCTGCCGTCGAGTCGGACGCGCGTTGCCCGCGCTTGCTCGTCGCGAATCTCCTCGGCCGACGGCACAAACAGCGTGTTTCCCGATGCTTCGCTCGCACTCGCGACCACAAGTCGGATCCCGGCGTTGATCGGTTCTGCGATGTTGCCATCGATGAATCGGAATGCGGCAACCAGAATCCAGAGCGTGAGGACGCTTGGCAGAATGACGCCGAGTCCGCGGAGGAAAAACCTCGACGTGCCGGAACCCTTCTTAGCTGAACTCTCTGACTTGGACGACTCCACCGAACGACCTCCCGAATGGCGCCGAGTGTAGGAAATTCCGAAGTCACTCGCCGAGCGGTCGAGGGGAGACTTCCGTGAACAGCTCGTTGCCATCACGGCGGTAGTCGACGCGTATGGATTTGCCGACATCGAGGCGGGCGACCGCGAGTACGAGTTCTTCGCGATTCGAGACGCGCACGCCGTCGATTGCAAAGATCACGTCACCTACGCGCAGACCTGCAGCTTTCGCGGCACTCTTCAGAACGAACGAACGGATGCGAACGCCGTCACCCGCGTCTTCAGCCGTGAGGCCAAGCGACGCGTCGCGGCGAGAGACCGAATCGTCGATGGCGCCACGTTGAATCATCCACTTTTTCCAGCGTTCTTCGACCTTCGCGAGCGGAACACCGAAGGTTCGCTCGATGGCGGAACTGCCGTCGGGATCGTCCTGCGAGGTTGCGCAAAGCGCCTTGTAAAACTCGACCAACTTGCCTTCGCGCGCGAGGAATTCAAAGATCGCGCGCACTTGCGGATAGAGCCGTTCTGCGTCGGACATGAACGCTTGCGGACGCAGCGCGAAGAGTTCCTTCCACGGCATGACGGTCTTCGAAACGACCTGTTTTCGCGCGATGTTGAAGCGAATGTTGGGTTGGAACTCCACCGAACCATCCGCGCGGATCGTGTAGTTCTCGTAGAGGCTCGCGAGGCCCTCTTGTATCCAAATCGGATGTCGCTGCCCTGAGCGCTCCATGTGCGCGAAGTGCAGGAGATGCACGAACTCATGCTGCAACGATTGCCCGGTATCGCGCGCAACCAATCGTCGCGATTCGTGCAGATACATGCCCTTGATCTCTTCGCGTTCAAGGTACTTTCGCGCATCCTCAGGTCGAACGATCGCGATGAGCACTGGATCTTCAGGCGCTCGTCCGAAGTAGTCCTTTACGAGATGCGCACCGAGCGCGTCGAGCGTTTCCTTCATCCGCGCGTGCGAAGCCTCTTCGAGGAATGTCGCATACGCGAGGCCGCGATCGCC
>JAIYCA010000361.1 GCA_027488265.1 Planctomycetaceae bacterium | reverse complement strand
TGGCCGCGATCACCGTCGCGGCCTTCGTCGCGCAACTCATCCTCGCGCGTCGAGAGAAGCACACTGAGACACTCCGTCGCACGCGCATTGCTGCGCTCGCCTGCGCCGTCGCTGCGCTGTTGGTGGGCTCCGTCCTCCTCGTCGGCTTTCGCGCCGCGGACAAAAAGTATCGCGCGCTCGCGGGCACCGAGCGGTTTATCGCCGAGGCCATCGCGACAAAGCCTTTTGTCGACGCCGCGCACGAAAATGCTTCACGCGCCGCAACGGCAGAGGTACTCGCGCTGCTCGCACTCGCCGGACTCACCGCGGCAGCGGCTGCCTCCACTGCTGGAGGTCGCCGTGCCTGACGTGGCGCTCCCTCGAAAAACGGCCGCGCAAAAAGAGCGCGCCCTTGCACTGCTCGCTGCGCTCAAGACGAGATTTCCCGATGCCCACTGCGAACTCGCTTGGACCAAGCCGCACGAACTCTTGATCGCGACCATTCTCTCGGCGCAGTGCACGGACGTTGCGGTGAACAAAGCGACACCCGGTCTCTTCCGCGCCTTCCCCACCCCTGTCGACTACACCCGGGTCACGCCCGCGGAGATCGAGCCGTACATCCGCTCAATCGGCCTCTTCCGCGCGAAGGCCCGCGCAGTCCACGAGACTGCACGCATGCTTGTCGAGCGGTTTGGCGGCGAAGTCCCGCAAACGATGGAGGACTTGCTCACCCTGCGCGGAGTCGCGCGGAAGACGGCGAATGTCGTCCTCGGGAATTGCTTCGGGATCAACGAGGGCGTCGTCGTCGACACGCATGTCGCTCGGCTTTCCGCGCGATTCGGCCTCTCGCGACAGAAGACTCCCGAGAAGATCGAGCGCGATTTGATGGCGCTTTTCCCCCGCGAAGATTGGTGCATCCTCTCGCACCTCCTGATTTTCCAAGGCCGCCGCGCCTGCAAGGCTCGCGGGGGTGACTGTGCCAACGACGAGATTTGCCGACGCTTCTGTGTCGACGGCCTCAGGGCCGTGCGGGCGGAGGTGGAGAACACGAAGCCTGCCGGTGAGGCCAGCGAGGTCGTGGCGGTTGAAAAACCGAGCGCCCCCAGTGCCTCGAAACCGTCGACCGTGGATCGCTCAGAGCCGCCGTCCACACGCGCCAAAAAGTCCGTGAAGAAGGTGCAAAAAGGAGTGGCGCCAAAACGACCTTCTCGCCGATAATCGACGGTCCCGCGGGTTCTCCCGTGCGACAACAATGGCATGCAGACGGGCTTGCCCTCTGCTCGACAACCTCCCCGACGGACCGCATCAATCGCACGGAGCGCGATCACAGTGACAAGCCCTCTTCCCGCAACCGACGCTCACGACAACGCCAGCCCAAATGCAGGCGCACGCCGCTCGGCACGCCAGCCGATCGATTTCTGCGGCAAGCACGTGCACTTTGTCGGAATTGGTGGTTGCGGCATGAGTGGCCTCGCGTTGATGCTCGCGCGACGTGGCGCGGTCGTGACTGGCAGCGATCAATCTGACGGCGAGGCGATTGGACGACTTGATCGCGCGGGTATTCCCGTGCGCGTTGGTCCGGCGATGCACTCGCTTCCGGATGGCACCGAACTCGTGGTCTATTCCGCGGCGATCAAGGGAGATCACGCGGAGATTCGTCACGCGAATGCGCGCGGCATCCCGTCGATTACGTACGCGGAAGCACTCGGCGATGCGCAAGCGGGCTCCACCGCAGTGTCGATCGCGGGCACACACGGAAAGAGCACAACGACCGCGATGACCTCGTGGGTTGGAATCGCATGCGGTCTTGATCCAAGCGTGATTGTGGGCGCGACGTGTGATCAACTCGGTGGCGGCTCGCGCACGGGTGCAACGCAGATTCCTGTCGGGGCACTGACAGGAAAGCCGGGCGTACTCGTCTGTGAAGCGTGCGAGTTCAACCGCTCGTTCCACCATCACCGCCCAACGATTGGTCTCATCAACAACATCGAGGAAGACCACCTCGACTACTACGCGAACCTCGGCGAGATCATCGCGAGCTTCCGCGATTTCGCGCAGATTCTTCCAAGCGCGGCCGACGGCGGCAAACTCTTGATCGCCGAAGATGGCGCGCACCGCCGTGAAGTGTCTGCGGGTCTTGACTGCGAAGTCGCGACCTTCGGTTTCTCGCCGGAAGCGGATTACCAAGTGGTGTACGACGCGCCTGCGAATCGCGTCGGCGTTCTTTGGAAGGGCTACACGCTCGCGACGTGGACGAATCGCATGCCAGGCAGCCACAACGCGCTCAACAGCGCGGCAGCGGCCATCATCAACAGCTGGCTCGGCGCCGATTGGGACGACATTGCGATCGCGCTTGAGAAGTTCGGCGGTCTCGATCGTCGCAGCCAAGAACTCGGTGAGCGTCGCCTTGGAACAGGCAAGGCTGTGCGTGTTTTCGATGACTACGGCCATCACCCAACGGAATGCGAGAAGACGCTGAAGGCACTTCGCACAAGCGAACAGCCCACGCGCTTGATTTGCATCTTCGAACCGCATCAACACAGCCGCACGCGCTTCTTGCTCGATCAATTCGCGTCGTGCTTCGCGCAAGCGGACGAAGTCCTCGTGCCGCACATCTACTTCGTGCGCGACTCGGAAGTCGAGAAGACCCGCGTCTCTGCGCAGGACCTCGTTGATCGCCTCGAAGCGAAGGGCACGCGTGCGTTGCACATCGGCTCGTTTGATGAAATCGTCGAGCACCTCGAGATTCACTGCCGTCCCGGCGATCTTGTCGTGACGATGGGCGCAGGCCCAGTCAACAAGATCGCGAAGGATTTCCTCCGTCGCGGCGGCGCATCGACCACGCTCACGCGCGCAGGCGCAGCGCTTCTTCCGCAATTCGCAACAGGCACCTCTGGCTCCGCAGAGGCGGTGGCATGACCGTGGCGAGCCCCGCGAGTCTCTACTCCGATCTTGATGTCGAGTGGACGCTCGACGCTCCACTCGCGTCGCACACGTGGTACGGCGTTGGCGGGCGTGCGGATGTTCTCATTCGCCCCCGCTCGCTCGAAGCGCTCACAACGCTCGTTCGTCGCTGCCACCGCGACGACATTCCTCTGCGCGTCCTTGGCAGCGGTGCGAATCTCTTGATTGATGATGACGGCGTTGACGGCGTCGTGGTCAAACTCGACGAACCGTTCTTCAAAGCGGTGGAATGGAACGTCGACGGACGCGTCGAGCGGCTTCGCGCATTTGGCGGCGCGCCGATGGAACCACTCGTTCAGAATTGTGCTCGACGAGGTGTTCGTGGCCTCGAGCAGATGTCGGGCATTCCTGCGTCGGTCGGCGGCGCGATTCGCATGAACGCGGGCGGGAAGTTCGGCGCGATTGGCGACGCA